>JAYUAK010000314.1:0-1501 GCA_043741335.1 Actinomycetota bacterium | reverse complement strand
ACGTGTGGTCGTTCGTGCGGCCGTCGGCTCCACTGAAATCCCCGGCCTGACAAGGGCGTCCGGTACCATCGAGCCCCCATGTCGAGCATCCAATCCGTTCGCGCCCGCCAGATCCTGGATTCGCGCGGAAATCCCACCGTGGAGGTCGACGTCTCGCTCGACGATGGCGCGTTCGGCCGGGCGGCGGTGCCTTCGGGAGCCTCGACCGGCGAGCACGAAGCCATCGAGCTGCGCGACGACGACGACGCGCGCTACGGCGGCAAAGGTGTGTTGCACGCGATCGCGAATGTGAACGGTCCGATCGCCGAGGAGATCACTGGACTGGACGCGTTCGATCAGCGCGGTGTCGACCGTGCGTTGCTGGACCTCGACGGAACCGCGGACAAGTCGGCACTCGGCGCGAACGCGGTGCTCGGCGTTTCGCTCGCGGTCGCCCGCGCCGCCGCCGATGCGAACGGGCTGCCGCTGTATCGCTACCTCGGCGGCCCGAACGCGCACGTCCTTCCGACCCCGATGTTGAACGTGATCAACGGCGGCGTGCACGCCGACAACCAGCTGGAGCCCCAGGAGTTCATGCTGATGCCGGTCGGCGCGGCGTCGTTCTCGGAGGCGTTGCGCTGGGGCGTCGAGTGCTATCACGCGTTAAATGCCATCCTGCACGAACGTGGTTTGTCGACGGCCGTCGGCGACGAAGGCGGCTTCGCGCCGGAGGTCACCACGACCGCCGAGGCGCTCGACCTATTGATGGAGGCGATCAACTCCGCAGGGCTGGAACCGGGAACCGAGATGGCGCTCGCCATGGATCCCGCCATGTCCGAGCTCCTCACCGACGACGGCCTTTACCACCTGGAAGGAGCCGACCGGAGCGCGGACGACATGATCGCGTTCTGGTCCGATCTGCTCGACCGCTTCCCGATCGTCTCGCTCGAAGACGCTCTGGCCCAAGACGACTGGGCGGGGTGGACCCGGCTGACGGCGGCGCTCGGCGATCGCGTCCAGCTGGTCGGCGACGACGTCTTCGTCACCAACCCGGAACGGTTGGAGCGCGGGCTGCGAGAAGACGTCGCGAACGCGATCCTCATCAAGGTGAACCAGATCGGCTCCCTCACCGAGACGCTCGACGTGATCCAGCTCGCTTCGTGGAACGCGTACGGGGTGGTCGTGTCCCATCGGAGCGGCGAGACGGAGGACACCACGATCGCCGACCTTGCCGTCGCGACGAACGCCGGACAGATCAAGACCGGCGCTCCCAGTCGTGCGGAACGCACCGCGAAGTACAACCAACTCCTGCGGATCGAGGAAGAGCTGGGCGAGAACGCTCGCTATGCGGGCGCGGATCCGATCGTGGGGGTCGGTGGGTGAGCACGCAAGCGCGCGTCCACTCCGTCGAGGTTCGCCCGTCGCGTCGCTCGTCCGTGCGATTCAGCGGGCGAGCGGTTGCGCTGCTCATGATCGCGCTCGCCGTGATGCTGCTCATGATCGCGCCTCTTCGCGGCTACCT
>JAYUAK010000313.1:0-3851 GCA_043741335.1 Actinomycetota bacterium | reverse complement strand
ACGATTCGCGTTCGCGACGACGGACGTGGGATGAGCGGCGAGACATCGGACACGAGCTTCGGGCTCATCGGGATGCGTGAACGCTTGGCGCTTGTCGGTGGAGCGCTCCGGACGGAGTCGCAGCAGGCGCGCGGCACCCTCGTCGAGGCGGTCATTCCCGTCGACTGAAGACGGTCCCGCCGGCGTCCCGCGTCAGACGTGCGCCGCCGGAGACCCCTCGGCTTTACCGCAGGTCGCTGCGTGCGGATCGCCGATGGCGGTCTCGTCGCGTGGGGGATAACGTCCAGGGTATGGACGCTCCGTACCGCCACATCGCGTGTTGTATCGATCGGTCAGAGGCGTCGAAGGGCGTCCTCGTCGAAGCCGCGCGGTTGCGGGACCTCGGACCGGGGCGGCTCAGCATCGTCCACGCGTCCGATTGGGGCATTCTCGGCGTCTACCCGGGCGTCGTGGCCGTCGACCCTGAGCCGTTCCACAGAGAGTCCAAGGAGTGGCTCGACGAGGTGGTCGCGGCAACACCCGGATCCGAGGGGGTCTTCCTCGACGGCTACCCGGCGGCGGTAGCGTGTGAGTGGGCAGAGCGGGCAGACGTCGACCTGATCATCGCATCGTCGAGTCGCGGGTTGGTCGAGCGCGTGCTTCTGGGGAGCTTCGCCGGGTACCTGGCCCGCCACGCCCCGTGCTCCGTTCTGCTGACTCGCCCTGTGGCTGAGGCAGCAACGGCCGGCTGACGAGAGCCGCCCGGGCCGGCGTCTCATGAACCGCGCGATCACGACGGCGGGCGAGGCGCATGATGCAACCTGATCCGGGCGACGGCATCGACATGGACCCGCGCGAACCGATCAAACGGCTGCTGCGCGATCTTCGCGCCCGCCCCGAGGGTCTTACCGGCCGCGAGGCTGATCGGCGACTCAGCGCATACGGGCCCAACGAGCTGACGCGACGCGGGCGTGCGCGCTGGCCACGGCAGCTCGCGCAACAACTCGTACACCCGCTTGCGTTGCTGCTCTGGGTGGCCGCCGTGCTCGCGTTGGTCAGCGGTTCGTCCGCGCTCACAATCGCGATCGTGGCGGTCGTGCTGCTCAACGCCCTCTTCGCGTTCGCCCAGGAGCGCCAGGCCGAGCAGGCAATCGAAGCCCTTCGGCGCTACCTGCCCCAGCAGGCCAACGTACTCCGGGACGGTCGGCGGAAGCAGGTCGACGCACGCAGGCTCGTGCCCGGCGACGTGCTCCTGATCGAGGAGGGTGAACGGATCTCAGCGGACGCCAGGTTGCTCGAGGGGGCAATCGATGTCGATTTGTCGACGATGACGGGCGAGGCGCAGCCGGTGTTCCGCTCGGCCGAGTTCGCGGACACCACCGGTCCGTTGCTCAACGCGCGCGAACTCGTCTTCAGCGGCACGACATGCGTCGGAGGAGTCGCCAGCGCGCTCATCGTCGCCACCGGCATGCACACCGAGCTCGGGAGAATCGCCGCGCTGTCTGAACGCGTCGGGGTCGACCCCAGCCCGCTCGAGCGAGAGGTCCGCCGCGTCGCATGGCTGATCGCGGTCGTGGCCACCGCCGTCGGTCTCGCGTTCCTCCCGCTTGGTTGGCTTGTCGCCGGACTGCCCCTCAAAGATGCGGTGAGCTTCGCGATCGGCTTGATCGTGGCCAACGTGCCCGAGGGACTTCTGCCGACGATCACCCTCGCGCTGGCGGTGGGCGTGGCGGGCCTGGCTCGACGAGGGGCGCTTGTCAAGCGCTTGAGCGCGGTCGAGACACTGGGCTCGACGAGTGTCATCTGCACGGACAAGACCGGCACGCTGACCGAGAATCGGATGCGCGCCGTCAGGATCTGGACGCCGGCCAGTGCGGTCGATCTGGAAGGGGATGTCGACTTGGAGGCCGTGATCGCCGCAGACCCGTTGCTCGGGTTGCTCGGGCGCGCGGCGGCGGCCTGCTCGACAGCCGAGTTCGACCCGGCGCGCACCGGCAAGTCACGTGGCGACGCGACCGAGATCGGGATGCTCGAAGCGGCGACCAGAGTCGGGGTCGATGTCGCAGTCGCCTCACGTGAACAACACCGGCGCAAGCTCTACCGCTTCGATCCGACCCTTCGGTTGATGTCCACGGTCGATGAACGCTTCGACGGCGGCCTGACCGTGCACACGAAAGGAGCACCGGAGGAGGTGCTCGCGCGCGCGACGACGATCGGCGGGCCAGACGGCCCGCGGCCGCTCACCGAGGTCGATCGCGCGCAAGTGCTGACCATGCTCGAGCGCTACGCGTCGCAGGGGCTGCGGGTGCTGGCGGTCGCGCGGCGGCCTTTGGAGGACGGTATCGAGCCACCGACCAAGCGGGAGGAGGCCGAGGTCGACCTCTGCCTGCTCGGACTTGTGTGCCTCTTTGATCCGCCCCGCGCGGAGGTCGCAGCGGCGGTCGCGAGTTGCCACGCAGCCGGAATCCGGATCATGGTCGTGACCGGCGACTTTGGACCGACGGCCGCCGAGATCGCGCGCCGGGTCGGCATCGCGCGGGATGGCGGCACCGTTGTCACGGGCGAGGAGCTCGACCGGATGAGCGAGCGAGACCTCGATCGGTTGCTCCGCGAGGGCAAGGAGCTGATCTTCGCGCGCGCATCGCCCGAGGCGAAGCTGCGGATCGCCGATGCCCTGCGAGCCGAGGGTCACGTCGTTGCGATGACCGGCGACGGCGTCAACGACGCTCCCGCCCTGCGGTGTGCAGACATCGGAGTGGCGATGGGGCGGTCGGGCACGGACGTCGCCCGCGAGGCGGCCACGATGGTGCTGACCGACGACAACTTCGCAACCATCGTCGCCGCCGTCGCCACGGGACGCCGCGTGTTCGACAACGTGCGCAAGTTCATGGTCTACATCTTCGCCCACGCGACTCCCGAGGTGGTGCCGTTCCTCGTCTTCGCCCTGGCGGGCGGCAGGATCCCGCTGCCGCTGACCGTCCTTCAGATCCTCGCCATCGATCTGGGCACCGAGATCCTTCCCGCCCTCGCGCTTGGCCGGGAACCCGCCGAGCCGGGGCTGATGGAACGTGCGCCGCGCAAACGCACGGAAGGTGTCATCCGCCGCGCGATGCTTTTCCGGGCCTGGCTCTTTCTCGGGCTGATCGAGGCTGTGCTCGTCATGGGCGGCTTCTTCTTCGTGCTGATCCAGGCCGGGTGGGGTCCCAGCGACGCCACCTCGAGCGGCTCGCCGCTTCACGGCGCCTACCTGGCGGCGACGACGATGACGTTCGCGGGGATCGTCGCCTGCCAGATCGGGACGGCGCTCGCAGCACGCACGGAGCGAGTTTCGCTCAAGACGATCGGGTTCTTCAGCAACCCGCTCCTGCTCTGGGGGATCCTCTCCGAGATTGTGTTCGCCGCCGCGCTCATCTATGCGCCGCCACTCCAGGACATCTTCGGGACGGCCGCGCTCGGTCCCGCCGAGATCGCGATCCTGGCGGTGTTTCCGCCGATCGTGTGGGGTGCGGATGAGCTTCGCCGTCGATGGGCGCGTGGCCGCGCCGGACAGCCGGCGTGAGGTCGGTTTCGGGTTCGCCGAAGCGACAGTAGGTGGGTTCCCCGATGGTTGCGGTCGTCAGCTCAGCGAGACTTGTGGTATCCGCCACGACCGAAGAGGACACCGTGAACGCAGAGGTTGGGGATCGACTCGTAGTCCACGCGCATCACCTGGGTGAGCCGGAGCGAGACGCGGAGATCCTCGAGGTGATGGGCAAGAACGGCCTCCCGCCGTACCGCGTGCGCTGGAGCGACGATGGGCACGAGGGAATCTTCTTCCCCGGCTCCGACGCGTCCGTGGAGCACCTCGAGCACCACGTCGTCAAGCGGACCCG
>JAYUAK010000312.1:0-8976 GCA_043741335.1 Actinomycetota bacterium | reverse complement strand
GCTACGAGCTGTGGAGCCTCGGGACGGAGCACGACGACAAGATCGTCGAGCTCACGCTCGACGCGGCTTCGACGTTCGGCGGCTAACCTCAAGCAACCGCCGGACGCTCGACGTCATCGCGGACGTCGATGCCCTCGACGTGCATCGCGACGCAATACGTGCCCGACGACTTGCCGAGCCCATCGGTCACCGGTCCCACGCGGCAGCGGACACTCGCTCGATCCCCCTCAAGGCCGAAGGTCGCGGACTCGCCGCCGAGGGCCGCGATGTGCGCGTCCAACAGACTCGCGTTCGGACCTTCGAGCCCGAACAGCTCGAGCAGATCGCGACCCGTACACATGCCGGCCGGACGACCGATCACTTCGGCGGCGGCGTCGCTCACACTCTGGATGCGAAGCGCGCCGTCCGTGGTCCAGAAGAACACCGGCTCGTCAACGACCGGCCTGATCGTTTCGCGCGGCGACGGCCTCGGTGTCTGCTGGGCGGCCATGACCGCTACATGGTCGGTGATGCCGATCAACTCCCACTGCCGCATGTGCTCTCACCCCCCGGGGTCGGAGACATGTCGATTCTGGGCGCAGCAGGTCTCGGCCACATGGGGGCGTCGGCCTATTCTCAGCCACCACGAGGGGACGGCCCGACGAGGGACGCGCATGTTGAGAAAGAACTACGTCACACGACAACCAACCGGGTCGGATGGAACGGCATCCGGTCCGTCTCGGCTGGACCTACGGTCGCAGCAGGTACAGGCGGAACGCGTCGTGCTCAATCGGGAGCACGCTGGACGTCGCGAATCCCGCCTCGTTCGCGTAGCGCTCGAGCGTCGCAGGACGCATCACGGTTCCGGTGCCGGCCGAATCGGGCTCGGTCATCGCTGCGGGCAGGCACACGAAGAGGCTCCACCCGTAGTGGTACCGCTCGCCGTCGTCCAGCTCACCGGTGAACGAATCGTTCGTGCGTTCGTCGCCGATGAGAACAACCCCGCCCTCCGCCAACATGGCCTTTGCGGCGCGGAGCGCCTCGACCGGATGCGCCATGTCGTGCAGGCACTCGAAGAACGTGACCAGATCGTATGTGTGCGCGTCTCCTGCCGCTCCAGCGTCTCGTGCCTCGAACGAAACGCGATCCGCGACGCCGCTCGCCTCGGCGTTCCCTTGCGCCGAAGCGATCGAATCCTCATCCTTGTCGAAGCCGTGCACCGTGACGCGCGGGTACGCGAGTGCGATCGCGATCGAAGACCAGCCGGTGCCGCAGCCGATGTCCGCGACATGTGCCGCCGGGGCGGCGCGCAGCCGGTCGTGGATATCGGGGATCGCCGGCAACCATTCCTTGGACATGACGTGCAGATAGAGCGGACGGTTCGAATCCCCAACACCCTCCCGGCCATCGGCGCCGTAGGACTCCCACGGCACGCCGCCTCCGGTGCCATACGCCTCGACCAAGGCATCCATCACTCGCGTCAACATCATCAAGTTGCGGACCGTCGGCATGGAGTACGCCAGGCTGTCCGGATCGAGCAGCCCTTCAGCGTGGCCGGCCGGTAACGAGAACCTCGCCGCATCGGTACCCGCGCCTTCCACGCGGACGATGCCCGAGACACTCTGCTGCTCGAGCCATTCGCGCACGTAACGCTCGGCGACACCTGCGCGACCGGCAAGCTCCCCCGATGTCTGTGGGCCGCCGTCCGCCAGCGCGCGGTACAGGCCGAGCCGATCGCCCAGCCGGATCGACAAGACGTCGAAGAATCCGAGCGCCGCAGCCGTCATGCGGTCGACGAACGCATCGCGATCGGCGTCAGGCATGCCGCGGAGCGTAGGACCCGGCTCGGATCCTGTCCATTGAGGAACCGATCACGAACCGTCAGCATGGCAGCAGGCGCCAGCGTGGAGGACCGATGGACGAGCTGAACCCGGGCGAACCGACGACCCCGGAACCATCCTCGGGCATCCGCACGTTCCTGATCGCCGACCTCCGCGGATACACGCGGTTCACCGACGAACATGGCGACGAGGCGGCGGCGCAACTCACCACGAACTTCCTCTCGCTCGCGCGCGAGGCGATCTCAAGTCGCGAAGGGCACGTGGTGGACGTCCGAGGCGACGAAGTGCTCGCCTTCTTCGATTCCCCGCGTGAGGGCATCCGGGCCGCACTCGATCTGGTGGCGGCCGTGGAGGCCGGATCGAGCGAAGAGCTACCGATGCTCGTCGGGATCGGCCTGGATGTGGGCGAGGCCGTGGCCGTCGAAGGCGGCTACCGCGGGATGGCGCTGAACATGGCGGCCCGGCTCTGTGCCAAGGCGCGTCCAGGGGAGATCTTGATCACGCCGGAGCTCGCCCACCTCGCCGGTTCGGTGCCGGGGCTGGTGTTCGAGGACCGGGGACCCGTTCGCCTCAAGGGTCTCTCGAGGTCGATCCGGTTGCACGCGGTCGTGGCGTACGACGGTAAGCGGTCGTCCGACATGCGTGAGGCACGCCATGGCGCCATCGGCTTCCGCGTGCTCGGCCCTCTCGAGGTGCTCGAGGAGGGAAGGCCGATCCCACTCGGTGGCCCCAAACAGCGCCTGGTCCTGGCGCACCTGATCCTCAACGCGGATCGGGTGGTGCCCATCGAGCAGCTGATCGACGACCTCTGGGACGACGACCCTCCCGAGAGCGCACGCAACTCGATCCAGAGCTACATCTCGCACCTGCGCGCCGCCCTCGGAGCCGAGCGGATCGAAGGCAAGGCGCCCGGATACGTCCTGCGCGCTGAACCCGACGAGGTCGACTCGCTGCGCTTCGAACGGCTCCTCCGGCGCGCTCGTCGACACGTGGGGATCGATCCGGCGCAGGCCGTCGTCGCGTTCGAAGAGGCGCTGGCGCTCTGGGTCGGCCCGCCGCTCGCCGATCTCTCCGACCATGCGTCGCTCGCCTCCGCCATCGCTCGGCTGGAGGATCTGCGCCTCGGAGCGATCGAGGAGCTCATCGGCGCGCGTCTCGCGTTGGGCGAGCACGCCGCCGTGATCCCGGAGCTCGAGCTCGTGGTCGCGCAGAATCCGCTGCGAGAACGCGCCTGGGGGAACCTGATGCTCGCCCAGTACCGGTCGGGGCGCCAGGGGGAGGCGCTCGAGACCTTCGGGCGGGCCCGGAGACTGCTCGCCGACGAGCTGGGCATCGACCCATCGGCCGAGCTCCGTGAGCTCCACGAGCGGATGCTCAAGCAGGATCCGTCGCTCGAGCTCAAGGGGCGCGCGCTGCGAAGCTACCGGCTCCTCGAACCGATCGGCGAGGGGGCGTTCGGGGTCGTATGGCGAGCGCTTGATCCGAGCGTGGGGCGCGAGGTCGCCGTGAAGCAGATCCAACCTCGGCTGGCCGACGACCCTGCGTTCATCCGTCGGTTCGAGCAAGAGGCGCAGAGCGTGGCGCGCATCGAGCATCCATACGTGGTGCCGCTCTATGACTTCTGGCGCGACGGAAGCGGCGCCTACCTCGTGATGCGTCTGATGCGCGGCGGCAGCCTGGCCGAGGCCCTCGAGCGCGGATCGCTGCCGCTCGAGACCGTCGCCGATGTGATCGACCACATCGCGGCGGCCCTATCGGCGGCGCATCGTCAGCGGCTGGTCCATCGCGACGTGCGCCCTGAGAACGTGCTGCTCGACGAGGACGGCAACGCGTACCTGTCGGACTTCGGGCTCGCCGACGACCAGACATCCACCGGCTCCGGCCTTGCTGGCCCGTCGGGGCTCGGCTACCGGGCACCCGAGCAGGTGCGTGGGGAGGGAGCCACGCCACGCTCGGACATCTTCGCGCTCGGGATGCTGCTCTCGTCGATGCTCGGAGGGCGCGGACCAGATGGGGTCGCAGAGATCGTCTCGCGTGCGACTGCGGACGATCCGACCGAACGCTTCGCCGACGCCCCGGAGATGGCCGAACGGCTCCGCTTGGCGCTCAACGCCGGTGGGCCGCAGATCGCGGTTGCGGCCGTCATGGCGGAGCGGGCCCGCAACCCGTACAAAGGCCTGCGGGCGTTCTCAGAGGCCGACGCGAGTGACTTTTTCGGTCGGAACGCGCTCGTCGACCGACTCGT
The DNA here is from genome assembly GCA_043741335.1 of Actinomycetota bacterium. Taxonomy (GTDB): domain Bacteria; phylum Actinomycetota; class UBA4738; order UBA4738; family HRBIN12; genus JBBQVZ01. The sequence continues at coordinate 4,911 of JAYUAK010000312.1, read as the reverse complement.
CACGCGGTTGACCGAGTCGGGCGATGGTTCGCGGTTCCTCGCGGTCGTCGGCCCATCCGGAGGCGGCAAGTCCTCAGCCGTTCGAGCCGGTCTCTTACCCGCGTTACGCGGGGGCGCGATAGCGGATTCCGAGCGCTGGTTCTACGCCGACATGCTCCCGGGGGCTCGGCCGATGGAAGAGCTGGAGGCCGCGCTGCTCCGCGTGGCCGCGGACCCCCCCGCGTCGCTGCTCGAGCTCCTCGAACGAGACGAGCGCGGCCTCTCGCGCGCCGCCGAGCGAGCGCTGTCGAGCGGGGGCGAGCTGCTCCTCGTGATCGACCAGTTCGAGGAGCTGTTCACGCTCGTCGGGCGAGAGGAAGATCGAACGCGGTTCCTCGAGTGTCTCGTGACGGCCGTGACGGAGCCGGGGTCGATGATCCGGGTCATCGCCACGCTCCGCGCCGACTTCTACGACCGCCCGCTGGCGTACCCGGGCTTCGCCGAGCTGATCCGCGCGCGCACAGAGACCGTGGTTCCCTTGTCCTCGGAGGAGCTCGAGCGAGCGATCGCGGGGCCGGCCGAGTCGGTGGGAGCCGTCACCGAATTGTCGCTCGTCGCCGAAGTGGTGGGTGACGTCACCGACCAGCCGGGTGCGCTGCCGTTGATGCAGTACGCCCTCACCGAGACGTTCGAACGCCGCCGCGACGGGGTGCTCACGCTCGAGGCCTACCGCGAGGTCGGCGGCGTGACCGGTGCCATCGCTCGCAGAGCCGAGGAGCTCCTCACGGCGATGAACCCTGCGGGCCGCGAGGCGGCACGCCAGCTCTTCCTGCGCCTCGTCTCGATCGGCGAGGGCTCGGAGGACACGCGGCGGTTGGTCGCGCGGACGGAGCTCGGCTCGCTCGAGGTGGATCCCGACGCGATGGACGCCGTGATCGATGTCTTCGGACGTCACCGCCTCCTCACGTTCAACCGCGATCCCGACACGCGCGGCCCGACCGTCGAGGTGGCGCACGAGGCGCTCCTGCGCGAATGGGGCCGGCTCCGCGGATGGATCGACGCCGCGCGCGAGGACGTGATCATGCACCGGCGTTTGGCGGCCGAAGCCGAAGAGTGGGAACGGTCGTCGCGCGAACCGAGCTTCCTGCTTCGCGGGAGCCGCCTCACCCAGTTCGAGGGTTGGCTGGGCGGATCCGCGCTCGCCCTTTCCGGCGACGAGCGCCGGTTCCTTGAAGAGAGCGTCCGCGGACGCGACGTCGAACGCGTGGAGGAGGAGGCACGGGCCACCCGCGAGCGGGCGTTGGAGCGCCGGTCGCGAACGCGCCTGTGGTCCCTCGTTGCGGTGCTCACGGTCGCGGTGCTCGTGGCCAGTCTCCTCACCGTCGCAGCCGCGGTTCAGCGGGCTCGCGCGCAACGGGCTACGCGCGCCGCGACCGCGCGCGAGCTTGCCTCCGCGGCGACGGCCAGCCTCGACGTCGACCAACAACGCAGCGTCCTGCTGGCGCTCCAGGCGATCGACGCCACCCGCCAGGATGCGATCGTCGTTCCCGAGGCGACCCAGGCGCTGCATGCCGCCGTGGCGGCGGACCGCGAGATCCTCACCCTGGCCGATCCGTCGACCGCGAACGTGGCCTGGAGCCCCGACGGGCGGCTCCTCGCGACCGGAGGTACCGTCGCGGGGAAGGATCAAACCGACGTCGTCGTTTGGGATGCGGTGACCGGCGAGAAGCTGCTCACGTTGTCCGGTCACACCGGCGACATCTCGTACGTGGCCTTCAGCCCGGATTCCGCGCGAGTGGTGACCACGGCTGGAGCCCCCGATGAACGGACGATCGTGTGGGATGCCGCCACCGGGGAACAGCTGCTCGTCGTACCCGGGGACGGCGATCTCAACGAGGGCGCTCGATTCAGTCCGGACGGAACGCGGATCGTCATCGGCGAAGCCCTCGCGGACGAGTCGGGGCAGCCGTTCCGGGGCATCGTTCGGGTGGTCGACGCCTCGAGTGGCGCTCAGGAGTTCCGACGCAGCACCGATCAGCCGTTGTACGCACCGCCCGCGTTCACCCCCGATGGTTCGTCGATCGCTCTCGTGATCGGGGGAGGCAACATCACCTTCATCGATGCGACGACCGGAGCGGCCGAACGATCCCTCGAAGTGGCCGGGAGCGGCGAGCTTGCCTTTAGCCCCGATGGAGCCACCGTCGTCATATCGGACGGCACCGTCGTTCGCATCGTGTCCACCCGAACGGGCGCGCAGCAGCTGACGATCCCCCAGCAGGGCGTCATCGGGGTCGACTGGAGCGCGGACGGCCGCTATATCGCCACGGGAGTGAGCGACGGCACGGCGCGGATCTGGGATGCCGCGAGCGGCGCGCCTTTGCTGCTCCTTGCGGGTCACTCGGGGCTCGTCGCCCTCGTCGCGTTCAGTCCCGATAGCACGCGCCTCCTGACCGGCGGCTCGGATGAGACGGCCCGCGTATGGGACATCGCCCCCGGGGGCACCGCGGAGTGGAACGGAGTAACCGAGGGCAGTGCGGTGACCGGTGTTGGGTACACCCCGGACGGCCGGCTGCTGACGACGGGGTTCGCGCACGGGACGTGGCTCCGGGATGCGGACTCGGGAGCGGCGATCGCCGGGTACGGGGACGCCTGGAGGGCGGCCGCGATCAGCGCGGATGGCACCGCCCTGGCCACCGTCGGCGACAAGGTCCTCGTCCGCGATCCGAACAGCGGGGTCGTGCGCACCACCCTGGCCGCGCGAGGCTGGCGCTACGAGAACGTCGCGATCAGCGCGGATGGGACGCTGGTCGCGGCGACGATCGACGGCGTGCTCAAGGTCTGGGACGCGTCGACCGGCGACGTGCGGGCGACGCTCGGAGAGCCCGATGGACCCCTCGACGCGATGGTGGATGTCGCGTTCTCACCAGACGGGACGCTGATCGCCGGGATCAGCGGCCTCGCCACGTTGTACATCTGGGATGCACCCACCGGCGACGAGCTCCAGCGGTTCCAGGCCCAGAGCGGCTTCGGTGGCGCGGTCGTGTTCGCCCCCGACGGGAAGAGCGTCCTCACGGGTGGTGGGGACGGTGCCGCGCGGTGGAGCCTCGCGGGGAACCGGCTCGCCGCCTACACCGGGATCGGACGCGTGAACGGCCTGGCGATCAGCCCGAGCGGACGGCTCATCGCGACGGCTGGCGACGACGGGATCACGCGCGTGTGGAGCGCCGGGTCCGGACGACGTCTCCTGGACCTGTCCGGACCCACCGCGGCAGCGACGGCGACGGCGTTCGACCTGAGCGGCAGCAAGATCGCGACGGTCAGCGAAGATGGCACGATCCGGGTCTTCGTCCTGCCCGTCGATCAGCTCGTCAGGATCGCCAAATCCCGTCTCACCAGGGGATTGACGGTGCAGGAGTGTCGTCAGTACCTCCATGTCCCGGTCTGCCCGGTTTCGGCGAGCGGCGGGGGCGGCGGGAGCGTCTCCGGATCTCCGACACCGGCGGGGGGACCCGAAGGCGCGTATCGGGTGACGCTCCAGCGCGGCGACGTCCCGGTCCCGCCGATGCATCCCGGGGATCGGGCCGAGATGGCAGGGGTGTACTCGTGGAGCCTCGTCGACGGGAGATGGCATTTCCACCAGGACCGAGCCGACGGGAACACGGACGACTGGTCGGGGACCTACGTCGCGAACGCCGACCGGATCGAGTTCACGACCGACGTTGGCGATCCCAGCTGCTTGGGGTTCCGCTTCTTCGCCCGATGGACGTTCGAAGGGCCCTCGGCCCTCTCGTTCACGGACGTGTCGAGCCTGGCGGAGCCCACCTCGTGCGGACCGCAGGCGCTGATCGACGCCGGGGTGCGGACGCTCCTCGCGTCGCACCCGTGGCAGCGCATCAGCTGACCTCGCTCACATCGCCACTCCCTCACTGACCTGCGTTTCAAGCGTTCTCCAAGCGCCTCGCACCGAGGTTCCATGAGGTCGGCTCGACGGTGCAGCCATGTACAAGACGAGCCGCACGGCGATCCTTCTGTCCTTCTCGACCCTGGTCTTCGGCGGACCCGACGCCTCTGCATCCGACGTCGTCGTTCGGGTCGGTGCAGCCGTTCGGGTCCACGATGCCACGCCCTCGCAGTTGGCCATGGTCCGCTGGGGCGTGAGCCGGTTCCGTAACGCCGAGCTCGAGCTCCCTCCGCTCCACATCTATTTCCACGAGGACCACTCGGGATGTCGAGGCTTCCCCGCTTTCTACGCCGGCGACCGGATCAACATGTGCCCCGGTCAGGTGATGAACCTCGTGCCGCGTGACGAGATGCTGCACGAGCTTGCCCATGCGTGGTCGGTCCACGCCCTCAGCCAGGACCAGCGCCAAGCGTTCATCCGGCTCCGGGGTCTGAGCACCTGGAACTCTCCAGACCAGACTTGGCAGCTGCGGGGCTTCGAGCAGACGGCCGAGATCGTCGCTTGGGCGATCGGTGACGGGGTGCTCACTCCCACGATCCCGAACAACGATCCCGCGTCGCTCGCCGCCGCGTACGAGCTCCTGACGGGCTCGGCTCTCCCGGCCGCGTGAGCTCGGCTACGCCCGCTTCCGCTTCTTGACGCCTTTGTCCTTCAGGATCTCGCGCACGCAGTGGTGGCCCGGCATCCCGGTCACGCCACCACCGGCGTGTGTTGCGCTCGAGGCCTGGTACAGCCCGCGGATCGGCGTTCGATAGTCGGCATAGCCCGGCGCGGGACGCATGGGGAACAGCTGATCCACTGTGAGCTCGCCGTGGAAGATGTTGCCGCCGATCAGACCCCAGTCCTGTTCCATCTGCCGGGGACCGATGATTTGGCGGTGCATGATTGATCCCTTGAAGTTCGGGGCGACGTCGTTCATCCGGTCGATCAGGCGATCGGCGTACGCCTCGAGATCCGCTTCGTGCCCGTCC
>JAYUAK010000311.1:0-8987 GCA_043741335.1 Actinomycetota bacterium | reverse complement strand
ACTCGCGTGAATGCAACGCCTCGACGTGCATGGCGTCCAGGTCTTCCTGCATCTCCTGGGAGCGCGCGGCCTGGGCCTTCAGCGCGTCGAGCTCCCGGCGCGTCAGGGAAAGCTCGGTGTGTGCGCCCTCGAGCTCCGCGCGAAGCCCGATCGCTTCTTGTTCGACCTGTCGGGCCTTGCGATCGAGCTCCGGGTCGTTCTTGGCCTTCGCTTGATCGGCGATATGGCGAGCGAGCTTGTCGCGCTCGGTGCTCATCGCCTTCAACTGGCCATCGAGCAGACGGGCATGACCCTCGGCTTTCAGCAGCCGTTCCTCGGCGATGGGGTCGGGTGCTCCGGCCAAGGGCCGCTCCTGGATGAGCCGCTGGGTGACGTGCAGCTCTTCGAGCGTCTTGCGGTATTGATCTTGGATGACTCCGAGTCGCTCCTCGGCGGACGTGGCACGCTCCTCCGCCTTTCGTCGCGCCTCGGCCTCTTCACGGAGTCCCGGGCTCGTTGTCTCGATCGAACGCGGGACCGAGACTCCAGGCGCGACGCGATCGCGCATCGGCAGGAAGCTCGACTGAGTGCTCGCAGCGGACAGACGCATCACGCGGTAGAGCAAGATCAGGGCGACGATGAGGCCGATCGTCATCAAGATGGCGTTGTAGCGCCAGGGGCGGCCGGCGGCCACGAGTACGTCGTCGGGCCGGCCCAGCTGGATCGCGGCGTCGATCGATCCGTCGCTGCGGAACCGCAGTGGAGCCAAAACGAAGAACATGCCGTCGTGTTGCTCGGTCGACACGGTGCCGCGGGTGGTCGTGTTGTGCACGCTTGTGCGGGCTTCCTCAGGGCGTTGCCCGATCAGCGAGCGGTCGGTCGAATAGACGATCGTGCCGTCCGTAGACCAGATCGCGACGTCGTCCCAGGCGGTGGGGTCCAGGAGGACCGTTGTGATCGCTGCAGTGATGAGATCGGCCCGGGAATCGTTTGCGGGGGAGGACACATCGCCGGGTGAGAGCACCAGAGGCAGCGAGTTGTCGACGATCGTCGTCGCTTGGTCGGTGGCGCTCTGCTTCGCCTGCTCGATGGCTTTCGCACCCAGGAACATCGACCCGACCGCGCCAAGGGCAAGGAGGGCTGCAAGCGTGAGCAGCAGCGTCCGAGCCAAGCGATAGATGTTTCTTTGGCCGGCCATCGTTCCCCTTGTTCCGAATGGGCCCTGCAGGATGTATCGGCCCACCTTCGGTCAACCCGTAGTCGGCCACGGGAGGGATATGGTCGGAATCAGGTAGGTCTTTGGCCGTCCCCCGTCCCAGGTAGTGCATTCACCAGATAGTGCAGTCGTCCGCTTATGCCGCGGGGCCGGCGCCGGAGAGGACGATCGTGTCGCCGGTGACGCCGTGCTTGTCCAAGACGATGAGATCCTCGATCGCCTCGCGCATCTCCGCCACGTGGCTGACGAGCACGACGAGCCGGCGTTCGTTCTCCGATACCAACCTGGCGATCCCGTCCATGGCGCGATCGAGGTGCTCCGGGTCGAGGCTGCCGAAGCCTTCGTCCAAGAAGAAGGAGTCGAGCCGTCCGCCACCGCGCGCGACCATCTCGGCCAAGGCAAGCGCCAGCGCCAACGAGGCGAGGAACGTCTCGCCGCCGGAGAGGCTGTCGGTCCTGCGGATGGTCCCGGCTGCATTCAGGTCCTGGATCCCGAACGCGCCGTCGTCGGTGAATCGGTAGCCGCCGTCCGTGAGCTGCTCGAAGTGTTCGCTGCCCAGTTCGGCAAGCTCGGCACGCTCCTCCTCCAGCAGGAACGCGAGGAACCGCGAGGGCTTCAGGTCCTCGGCCAGCCGGCGCGCCAGATCGCGGCGAGCCTCTGCCTCGACGATCCTTCCCTCTAGCTCGTTGGCGCGGCCGATCTCGACCTCCAGTGTCGCGACCTCGGCTGCCGCCGTGCCGAAGCGCACTCCCGCTTCGGTCAGCTCGGCTCGGAAATCGTCGCCGGGGGAGAGGCCGACGGTGGCGAGCAGTTCCGTGGACGCTTCTTCCGCGTCCCCCATGCGGGCGCGTGCGGCCGCCTGTCGTTCTTCCGCGTCAGCGTGGCGCGCCAACACGGACTCGCCGAGCGCGACGAACGCGTCGCGGATGGCCGCGGCATCGACGGCCACATCGCGATCCTCCCCGAGCCTTCCCCATGCGCCGGAGAGCCGGTTCGCGAACGACGTCAGCTGTTGGACCGAACCGGTCGCGTCCTCACGCGTCTGCTCGAGCTGTGCGCGCGACGAGTCCGTCGCTGCACGAGCTTCGTCTGCCGCGCGCTCGGCCGTGTCCAGCTCGATCTGACGGACTTCGAGCAGCGTCCGAGCATCTCCCTCGCCGAGCCACTCCACGACCTGCCCGTTCGTCGTGGCCATGGCCGCCTCCGCCGTCCGAAGCCGATCGGTAGTTTGCTGCCGAGCCTTGTCGGACTCCTCGGAGCGTTTCGCGGCCTCGTCGACGGCCGTCGTCGCGGACGCCCGCGTCTGTGACGCCTGTTCCTTTGCGTGGCGTCGCTTCTCGAGCACTGCTTCGGCCTTCTCGACGTCGCGGCCCGCGGCTGCGACCTTCGGCGCAGGCCGCCCTTTCGGGATCGGCCCGACGCGCTGATCGCACACCGGGCATGGCTCGCCGGGGATCAACGCTCCCCGCAGCTCGTGCGCCATCTCGGCGTGTTGCGCGGCGGCATGCACACCGCGCGCTCGCTCGAGGTCCTGCGTCGCTGCCTCTTCCCCGCCAGCAGCCGCCGTCATCGCGGTCAGGCTTGCATCCAGCTCGGCGCGACGGGTGTCGACCAGCGCGGCGGCAGCGGCGCTCGCTCGCTCGGCTTGATCGAGGTTCACTCGTGCAACCTCCAACGCCTGCGACTCCTGCTCCTGCTGTTGCACCAGCCGGTCGAACGAACGGAAGCGCTCACGGTCGCCGAGCCGGGAGGCGACGTCCCCCAGCTCGGTCAAGCGCTGAGCCAGCGTGAGCTCCGCCGCGTCGAGCGCCGTCCGAGCCGCTGCTACCAGTTCTTCGGCCGCGCTCGCCGCGCTCGCCGCGCTCTCGACGTCATCATGGTCGGGGAGCGATGTGGTGACCTCGAGCAGCGAGGAGATCCGCTCCGCGCACGCGTTCGCGTCGGCCGCTGCCGCCTCACGCTCCTTGGTCAGTCGATCGACCTCGGATGCGGCGGCCTCGAGGCCGCGCAACCTCCGCTCGGTCGTGGTGGCATTCGCGCGCGCCTCCTCGAGCCGCTCGCGAGCCTCGTCGATCCTGCGTCGTTCGTCGTCGAGCGCGTCGAGCTCGACCTTGGCTAGGTCCAGGCGCGACTTCGCGATCCGCTGCGCGGCGTCCAACACCTCGTAGTCGAAGACCCCCTTGAGCACCTTGTCTCGATCGCCTGGCGTCGCCTTCAGGAATTCGCTGAAGCGGTTCTGCGCGAGGAGCACCGAGCGGCAGAACGCACTGAAGTCCATGCCCAGCAGGCGCTCGATCCGTTCGTTCATCGCCCGCTCACCGGTGACGATCTCCGGGACATCGGGGTCGGCGCCGTCCTCGGTCAGCAGCTCGAGCTTGCGTCCGGACTCGCCCTTGCGGCGGAGCGCGCGCTGGGCTTTCCATACCTGTCCGTCGACCTCGAACACCAGCTCCACGTGGCACTGGTCGCACAGTTGGTGGATCAGGGACTTCGTGTCGCGCTCAACGGCGGGAGTCTTGCCGAACAACGCGAAGGAGATCGCGTCGATGATCGAGGACTTGCCGGAGCCGATCGGGCCGACGATGCCGACGAGGCGGCGTCCTCGCCAGTCGAAGGTCGACCGGTTTCGGTAGGAGCGGAACCCTTCCACGGTGAGCTCATGCGGTCGCATCGCCCACCTCCTCGAGCACGTCGCGGAAGAGCGCCAGGAGTGCATCGGGCGGTTCCTCGCCTGGATGCTCCTGGCGATAGAACGCGCCGTAGCGCTCAGGCCACGACATGGCGGCTTTCGATTCGCGTTCGCGTTCGTTGGAATCGGGCCGAAACGCGCGCACCTTCACCAGGAACGGGAACGCTTCTCTGGAGCGCTCCGCCAAGGACGTGTCGGTCCCGGTCGTCTTCACCGTCAGGTCGAGGAACGCGTCGGCGAGCTCGTCGGCTCGCGACGCGATCGCGTCCCAGGTGTCGGTCACGCGGACGAGAGGACGTCCGCTCGTGAGCGGCACCGACTCCGCGACCGCCAGCTGTCCCGGTTCCGCGTCCACGATCACGACGCGCTTCTGCTCACCGGCCTCGCCGAAGTCGAGTGCCAGCAGCGATCCGGCGTACTCCGCGGGGACGGGCGCGCCCGGAACCTTCTGGGGCGCGTGGATGTGACCCATCGCGACGTATTGCGGACCCGGCGGGATGGCTTGCGAGGTGGCGGCGTAGGCGTCTCCCATGTGGAGCTCGCGCTCGCCGCGCGGCGCGCCGTTGTTGCCGAGCTTGACGCCGCTCACCAGGAAGTGCGCGACGAGGATCGGCACCAGGTCGCTCCCGGCGCGTTCGACGAGCGCCTCGTTGTAGCAGCCGGTGATCGCCGCCACCTTGCCCGCGTACGCGCCGTACCACTCGCCCGCGTCCTTCATGAAATCCACCACGCGTCCCTCCCGAAGGAACGGGAAGCACGCGACGACAACGGGGTCGCCGCCGAGCTCCTCCGGCCCGATCAACCCACCCTCATCCGGCCGTTTCACGTTGCCGACCAGGAAGACATTCAGTGGACGCAGGAGCGGGGCGAGCGCTTCGAACAGATCCGGCGAGTCGTGGTTGCCGGCCACGGCGATCACCGGCCGTCGCACGGCTAAGCGCAGGAGCGTCTGCAGCCCAAGGGTAAGCGCGTCCATCGGCGGGATCGGCCGATCCCAGACGTCGCCCGAGACGATCACGAGATCGACGTCGCGCTCGTCCGCGATCCGCTCGACCTCGGCCAGGACGTCGCGGAACTCGTCCATGCGGTCGTGGCGGCCCAGGCGCTTGCCGATGTGCCAGTCCGATGTGTGGAGGATCCGCATGTTCTCGGGGGAGTGGCGCGGGTTCGTTACAACCCCGCGAACGGATCGCCGTCGGCGTCCGTCGCCACTTCCTCCTTCCTGGTCGCCCACGGCGGGAACGGGAACGTCACGACGAGCGGCACGGGGATCGCCGGCTGAGACACGACCATGGTCCCGGGCTTCAACAGACGGGCGCGAGCGCGCGTGGACGGGAGCATCCAGCCGTACTCGGCGCGCTCGGCCTCGGCGGCGTCCAACCGGCCGCTCACGCGGATCGCCGCGTTCTCCAACACTTCGGGCGCCACGCGCGACGCGGTCTGTTGCGCGCCGACGAGCAGGATGCCGAGCGACCGCCCGCGCTGCGCGATGTCGATCAGCATGTCCTTGAGCGGGCTCGTGCCCTCGCGCGGCGCGTACTTGTTGAGCTCGTCCAGCACGACAACCGACAACGGGAGGCGCTGGCCCGACTCGTCCTTCTCGCGGAACGCCTCGTTCAGCAGCGCGCCGACGACGAACCGCTGCGCCTGATCGTGCAGCGACTGGATCGCGACGACGGTGACGCTCGCCTTCGAACGATCGATGCGACGGCTCTCGCCGGCCCTGACGAGCTGCCCCATCCGCGCGGCGCCCGCGTGGAGCCGGCGCATGAACGCCGATACCGTGCCGGCCTGCACCCGCCCGCTCCATGCCAGGTCGGGCTCGCCGCCGTCGTCGGGCTCCAGGAAGTCGCCGAGCGCGTCGACGAGCGTCAGGAGGTCGGAGACGATCCGCTCGGCAGCCTGCGCTTGCACCTGCTGTCCGCGCCAGTTCCCGTCTGTCGCGTCGCGCGGGTCGCGGAGCACAACCGCGCCCGGCATCCCGGCGACGTCGACCGCGAACCGCTTCAGCTGCGCCTGGACGCGTTCGCGGATGAACGGGATCTGGTTCTTCGAGTCGTTCGCGTCGGTGAAGAGGTACTGGAGGCAGTCCTCGTCCACGAACTCGCGCGGCGTCCAGCTGAAGACGTCGACGCCTTCTTGCCGCCCACCGGTGTCGGGGATGACGACGTCGCCGGAGCGGCGGCGGGCAGGCGCCCAGAAGCGCACCGACGGGAACGGTCCCGGCTCGACCCCAAGCGTTGCCCACCCGGCGGCGGCCTCCTCGTTGAAGAACCGGTTCGGCTTGTCGAGCCAGAGCAGGTCCTCGCCCTTGACGTTGAAGACCAGCACGCGCAGGTTGGACGCGCCCTCTCCGAGCACGCCCGGATGCCCCGTGAGCATCCGAAGGAAGAACAGCGCGAACGACGTCTTCGTCGCGACGCCGCTGATGCCGCTGATCGACATGTGGCCGCCCTTACGCCCGTCGAAGAAGTCGAGGTCGACGGAGACCGGTTCGCCGTCGCGCCCGATGCCGATCGGCAGGGGCCGGCCCATCTCGTCTAAGTAGAGCGCCTTCGCGCGTTCGTCGCCGGTGGCGCGCTGCACGACCTCACCGGGATCCGGCGCGACCCAGATCTCGGGGTCGACGCGCGTCACCGCGACGCGCGCAGAACGGACCTTCGCGGCCGGCATGATGCCGAGCTCGGCGACGCGGTGCGTGTCGGACTCGTAGGACGCGCCCTCGTAGACGGACTCGGCTTCGGTCACGACTCCGTAGGTGGCGACCTCCCCGGCCTTCGGAACCTGTGTCCGCACGACCACCAGGTCGTCGAGCTGCAGGTAGTCGTCGTCGTCGAGGACGACCCGGAACTCCGTGGTGGAGGAATGCTCGGAGCCGAGGACGCGGCCGACACCGTCCGCGCTCACGAGGCCTCCCGTTCGTTGAGCGTCGCGACGATCGTCAACACCATGGTGCGTATCGTAGCTCCGGCTCCCGACGCCCCCGGGACGTTGCGTATCGCCATGGGGCCGGGTGGCCCCTCACGGTGGGGTCCGTCGACCCTCTCGGTCGGCGATGGCTGGCCCTACGTTCGATGTGGGCCGTCGACGGATGGTCGCAAGGGATCAGGAAGGAGCACGCCATGAAGGCGAGCGTTGGAGATCGGATCGTCGTGATCGGACACCAGGTGGGCGAGCAGGAGCGGGACGGCGAGATCCTCGAGGTCCATGGATCCGACGGGGCTCCGCCGTATCTCGTTCGGTGGTCCTCCGATGGACACTCTGGGCTCGTCTACCCGGGTTCGGATGTCACGATCAAGCACTATGAGAGCAACCTCACGAAGGATGCGCAGCGATGAGCCGACGACTGGTCGTGGGGGTGGATGGCTCCGAGACCGCGAACGTGGCGGTGCGCTGGGCGGCAGAAGAGGCCAAGCTCCGTGGAGCAACCCTCGAGCTCGTTGCCGCCTGGGAGATCCCGATGACCGACGTGGGGTTCGGGTACGGCTTCGCCGGGCTCTCGGACGAGATGTTGAAGGGACTCGTGAAGAACGCCGAGGAGATGCTGGAGACGGCGGCCGAGGAGGCCCGGGAGGAAGCTCCCGGTGTCGAGATCGAGACGCGCGCGGTACAGGGCCAGGCGGCGGACGTCCTCGTGAGCGCATCCGGCGAAGCGGATCTCTTGGTGGTGGGTTCGCGCGGGATGGGTGGGTTCCGTGAGCTCCTACTGGGTTCCGTCAGCCAACAGTGCGCCCACCACGCGATCTGCCCGGTGGTGGTCGTGCGACACGTGGATCAGGCCGCCTGATCCGTCGGAGAGCTCACGAAGCCGTCCGTTCGCTGACCGCGAAGCGGAGGGCGCGATAGACCAACCCCGGATCGCCCATGCGATGGCGCAGCTCGCGCTCGAGCGCGCCGATCGGCACCAGATTCTGCGGTGCGCGTGGATCGATGTGCGGCTCGGAGGCGACGATCGGCAGGAGCGCGGCGGTGCGATCGGCGATCGTCTTGACGTCGTCCTTCGGTAGGCGGCCGGATGCCTCGCATCGCACGATCCCGGTCCACGAGTGGCCGCCGTGCAGCATGGCCAGGCGGACGTACCAGGAGTAGCGGCTGACGTCGGGTCGGTCGGCCGAGATGGTGAACAACGGCGTTCGCTGCCCCGGTGCGAGCTCCGCGATCACGGCGTTCTGCTCGGTGGGCAGATAGGTCACGCGGTGGCTCTTGATGTAGCCGACCACCGGCAGCGGCGCGAGCGGCTTGTTCAATGGCCCGTCGGCAACGACGAACGCGTCGGCCGCGAGCTGTGTCGCGAGCTCACCCTCCGCGCGGCGCATCCGCGTGTGGAGCTCGCTCATCAGATGCGAGGGATCGTCCGATGCGGTGGTCGTGGAGCGGTAGGGCGGCTCCAGGTCGACGGCCGGCAGCTCGTCGGCGTGGCCGCCGCCCAGGACCGCCCAACGCTCGACGCGGACCTCGGTGACCTCCGACCAACGCTCCGCTCGGTGCCAGCGTGTGGCGCCCACGGCGAAGGTTCCGCAGATCCCGGGGATCGGCCCGGATGCGGGGTCGTCCAGGAGGAGGCGTGCGTCGATGCGACGAACCCCGTCCACGAAGGCGACCTGGTCGACGCCGTCGTCGACTCCCTCGAGCGGTTCCCAGTCGGTCAGCTCGACGGTCGGGTCGATCGTCCCCTCGGCGGGGGCCATCTGTTCGTCCGGATCGAACGGCGCTCCGTATTCCGGGGCCCATCCCTCGACGAACATCCGCGCCATGGCGCGTATCGTAGCCGCGCCTTCTCAATTGACGGGATAGGACAGAGCGGAACCCCAAAGTGGACACCGGACGGGGTCAAGGGTGGTCAGTGGTCAGGTCTGCTCGGGGCAGGTCCGGCCCGGGGATTGTGGCGGGCGCGGTGGTGGGGAGCATAGGGGTGGAACAGGTCTGGTCGGGACGGGTCCGGTCCGAAGATCGCCGGGCACCCGAGAACCTTGCTCCATCGACCATGCTGACTATTGTGAACCCCTAGCGTCGCTAGGGAGCGTGAACTCATCGGAGAGGGTGGCTCCGTACATGCATCTGCTCGACCGAGTGCTCGCAGACGAGCAGGTGACTGAGGAAGAG
>JAYUAK010000310.1:0-1513 GCA_043741335.1 Actinomycetota bacterium | reverse complement strand
CGCAACGAACAGTAACGTGTTGAGGAGTCCCCAACCCCTATGAGCGTCGAAGCGTTCGATTCCGTTCTCGCCGCGGCCCAAACCGGAGCCGAGTGGGCGGTGACGATCCTGTACCGCGAGCTGCACACCCCTGTCCTTCGCTACCTTTCCGCGCGCGATCCCGTCGAGGCTGAGGACCTGGCCTCCGAGGTATGGCTGGACGTGGCGTCAGGCCTTTGCCGGTTCAGGGGAGATGAAGCGGGCTTTCGAGCGTGGGTGTTCACGATCGCCAGGCGACGGCTGATCGACCTCCGACGGCGAACCGCCATCCGCAGGGGTGCACCTCCGGCGGAGATGCTCGGCGGAGACCGAGGGATCGGCAACGTCGAGGACGACGCGATGTCGGCGCTTGGAACCGACTCAGTTCTGGCGCGGATCGTGGCCCTGCCGCGCGATCAAGCCGACGTGGTTCTGCTTCGTGTGCTCGGGGACCTGTCGGTCGCCGACGTGGCGACGATCCTGCGCAAGCGTCCGGGGGCGGTCCGGGCCCTCCAGCTTCGCGCGCTTCGCAATCTGGCGCGAACCGTTTCCCGAGAGGCCGTAACGGAATGAGTGGCTGGCACGATTCAGAGGGTGAGATGCGGAACCTACTCCTCCTCGATCACGACACCGCGGACAGGCTTCTCACGGGACGTATGCAGCCCGAAGACGCCCCGCCCGGGTACGCGAACGTCGCCGAGCTCTTGAGCGCAGCGTCGTCCATGCCCTCGATCGATGCCGAGCGAGAGCTGTCGACGGTCGCCGCGATGAGCGAGGAGATCCGCTCTCAACATGCGCTCGATGCGCCACGCCGCAAAGGGACCGCCTTGAGCCGGTTCACGCGCGCCAAGATCGTCGCGGTCGTCGTCGGGGCCACGCTCCTCGGAACGACCGGCCTCGCCTTTGCGGGGGGGTTGCCGGACCCCGCGCAAAACGTTGCTCACTCGGTGCTCGCAAGGATCGGAATCACCGTGCCCGCCGGGCACACGAACGCCGACTCGGATGTGGGATCGGGCGGCGGATCATCGTCGGCCGCGACTGGTTCGCAGCCCACGAACACGACCGGCCCCCAGATCTCCCACCTCGCGGGCACGACGACCGCGATGGGGGTCGCCAAGGGCGCCGTCATCTCGGCGGTCGCCAGCCACGGACACAGTCAGGCAGGCGAGCAACCCGGCCAGTCGGGGATAGCCCACGGTCAGTCCGGCGTCGAGCACGGTCAGGCAGGCGAGCAACCCGGCCAGTCGGGCGTGCAGCACGATCAATCCGGAACCACCCACGGCCAATCCGTGGGACATAGCCACTCTAGGTAGAGAGGAGAACCACGTGTACGACAAGAACATCGTCCCGTCCATGCGTAAGATCGTCGCCCTCGTGCTCGGCGTCACCCTGTGCGTTGGGCTCTCAGCGACGAACGCGATCGCCAAACCACCTCCGGTCACGAAGATCACATTCAAGCTTGCTGATCACAACGTGCCGCCCGGCTCGGCGGTCA
>JAYUAK010000309.1:0-1515 GCA_043741335.1 Actinomycetota bacterium | reverse complement strand
CGAAGGTGTTCGGCAACGAAGTCATCGCCGTGAACAACGTCTCGCTCGAGATCGGCGACGGCGAGTTCATGGTGCTCGTTGGTCCTTCGGGCTGTGGGAAGTCCACGATCCTGCGGATCCTCGCGGGCTTGGAAGAGGTCACGGCCGGCGAGATCACCATCGGTGACCGACAGGTGACGGACCTGCCGCCGAAGGACCGCGACGTGGCCATGGTTTTCCAGAACTACGCCCTGTATCCCCACATGACCGTGGAACAGAACTTGGGCTTCGGTCTGAAGCTCCGCAAGACGCCGAAGGAAGACCTCAAGCGTCGCGTCGACGATGTGTCGAAGATCCTGGGTCTGGACCCGCTCATGGAGCGCAAGCCGGCGGCTCTGTCGGGCGGACAGCGCCAACGGGTGGCGATGGGTCGCGCGATGGTCCGGGAGCCGCAAGCGTTTCTGATGGATGAGCCGCTGTCGAACCTGGACGCGAAGCTCCGCGTGCAGATGCGGGCGCAGCTCTCGTTGCTCCACGAGCGTCTCGGCACGACGACGGTCTACGTCACGCACGATCAGGTCGAAGCGATGACGCTCGGTCAGCGCGTCGCCGTCATGAAGGATGGCGTCCTCCAGCAGGTCGACACGCCACAGAAGCTGTACATGCACCCCGCGAACCTCTTCGTCGCCGCCTTCATCGGCTCACCGCCCATGAACCTGGTCGAGGCGACCGTCAAGGGCGGGCGGGTCTCCTTCGCCGGCTACGACATCCCCTTGCCCGAGGGCCACGACCTTCCCGCATACGACGGTCAAACGGTGATCCTCGGCATCAGACCGTCCGATCTCGAGGACACAGCGGTGTGGAACAACGAGCGATTGCCGACGATCGACGTCATCGCAGAGGTGACGGAGGAGCTGGGATCGGAGGTCAACGTGATCTTCACCGTCGATGCTCCCCCGGTTCTCACCGAAGACACGATCAAGGCTGCGTCCGACACCGGAGAGGCCGACAACATGTCGTTGATCGCCGACGAGAAGCCACGCGCGCGCTTCTGCGCGCGCGTGGACGCACGGACGAGCTGCAGGCCCGGACAGGCGATCCAGCTCACCATCGATCCGGCGCGATTCCATTTCTTCGACCCGGCCACCGGGGCGGCGATCGAAGTCGGCCGAGCTGTTCCCGCCGGCGTCTAAGATCCGGGCGTCTCGAGCTTCACGTCGACCGGGGATGCGATGACGGCCATCCTCGGCGGCTTTGGCGCAGCGTGCTGTTGGACGGTCGCCATGCTCTGTTCCTCGCGTGCGAGCCGCGTCAACGGCGCGGGACCAACACTCGCGTGGGTGGTGATCGTGGGCCTCGCAGTCGTTGCCCCGTTCGTCCTCGCGAGCGGATCGCCCCCGGTCGGATCGGCCGTCGGGTGGTTGCTCGTCGCGGGGGCGGGCAACCTCGGCGGCCTCCTGCTCGAGTACACGGCCGTTCGGAGCGGGAAGGTGGGAGTCGTTGCGTCGATCGCATCGACGGAAGGCGCGGTGACCG
>JAYUAK010000308.1:0-1517 GCA_043741335.1 Actinomycetota bacterium | reverse complement strand
TCAAGGAGGCTCGGCTGCAAGGCATCACCGGACGCGAGATGTTTCGAACCTGGCAGCAGACGACGACGCTGCTTTCCACAGGCCGTGTGGATGTCGCGCCCGTGATCACGCACCGGTTCCCACTCGAGAAGTACGAAGAGGCCTTCGCGACGACGGCATCCGGTCATTCGGGCAAGGTCATCTTGCTGCCGGGGGCCTGAGACATGGGAGCGCTCGACTTTCTGAAGGACGAGCTCGCCGAGCTCGTGGAGCAGGGTCTGCTGCTGCACCCCCGCACCCTGCAAGGCGCGACCGGGGCTCGAGCGCGGTTCGACGGACGAGAGGTCATCAACCTCGCATCGAACAACTATCTAGGCCTGGCGAACCATCCGCGGTTGAACGAGGCCGCATCGGATGCGGCGGTCGAGTTCGGCGCCGGCAGCGGCGCGGTCCGCACCATCGCGGGTACCATGACGATGCATCGCGAGCTGGAGCGGCGGCTGGCAGACTTCAAGCACGCCGAGGACGCGTTGATGTTCCAGTCCGGATTCACGTCGAACGCCGGAACCGTCGCCGCGATCCTCTCGAAGGACGACGTGATCGTCTCCGATCAGCTGAACCACGCGTCGATTATCGACGGCGCCCGTCTGTCGCGCGCCGAGATCAAGGTTTACCCGCACAAGGACGCGTCGGCTGCCGACGCGCTGCTCACTGAGACCGCTCGACCAGGACGGCATCAGTTGCTGATCACCGACGGCGTGTTCTCGATGGACGGAGACATCGCGCCGCTACCGGCGCTCGTTGAGGTCGCCGAGAAGCACCAAGCGATCATGATGGTCGACGACGCGCATGCGAGCGGCGTGCTCGGAAGCGGCGGCGCCGGCACCGTCGATCATTTCGGTCTTCACGGACGTGTCGACATCCAGGTCGGCACGCTCTCGAAGGCGATCGGCGTGCTCGGCGGATTCATCGCTGGCCCGAAGCATCTGATCGAGTGGTTGCAGAACCGCGGCCGGCCGTTCCTGTTCTCGACCAGCGCGCCGCCGGCGGTCGTCGCGGCGTGCATGGCGGCGCTCGAAGTGATCCACGACGAGCCCGAACGCCTGCAACGGCTCTGGTCGAACACCACGATGTTCAAGGAAGGGCTGCACGCGCTCGGCTTCGATACCGGCATGTCGGAGACGCCGATCACTCCCGTCATCACTGGCGATGAAGCGAAGACCCAGACCCTCGCCGCTCGGCTGTTCGAGGAGGGTGTGTTTTGCCCGGCGATCGTGTTCCCGACCGTCGGTCGCGGACTCGCGCGCGTGCGGACGATCGTGACCGCCGATCACACCGAGGACGATCTGCGGGAGGCGCTGGACGCGTTCGAGCGTGTCGGCCACGAGCTTGGTCTTCGATAGCGTGGCGATCCGCGAGGAACCAGCGCGCCTGGTTGATCTGCTCGGCCTGCAGGCCGTCGTGCCTCTCATCGAGGTCGATGACGACTCCCAAGCCGTCGCCGTGGCGCGCGCGCTCCTCGACAGCGGTTTGCCGGT
>JAYUAK010000307.1:0-1522 GCA_043741335.1 Actinomycetota bacterium | reverse complement strand
GTCGTTCCATCTGAACCTCGAGGTGCGCTTCGCCCATCCCGTACATCACGGTCTCGTGCGTCTCGTCGGAGCGCGCGACGCGAAGCGTGGGGTCCTCCTCGCGCAAACGGGCGAGGCCGGTCGAGAGCTTGTCCTCGTCGCCTTTCGTCTTTGGCTCCACCGCGTAGGCCAGCAGTGGTTCGGGGAGATCGATCGAGGGCAGCTGCACCGGGTCGTCCTTCGTGCAGAGCGTGTCGCCGGTGTGCGTGTGCGTGAGCTTGGCGACCGCGCCGATGTCGCCCGCCGCGACTTCGGTGACGTTCTCATGATCCTTGCCCCGCAGAGAGAACAGCTGACCGACCCGTTCCTCGGTGTGCTGCGTCGCGTTGAACACCGAGGAGTCGGGACGAACCCGGCCCGAGAACACGCGGAACATCGTGATGTGGCCGACGAACGGGTCGGACACGGTTTTGAAGACGAACGCGGTCGTGGGACCGCCCGCGTCGCTCGCGCGTTCCTTCACGTCGCCGTTCTTCGACGTCACCTCCACGGGCGCACGGTCGAGCGGCGAGGGGAACTCCTCCGCGATGAACGCCAGAAGCCGATCGATGCCGATCGCCTTTGCCGCAGATCCGCAGATGACGGGAGCGATCCGCGCGTTCGCGAACCCGGCCTTCACGCCCACGGCGATCTCCTCTTCGGAGAGTGCGCCCTCCTCGAGGTACTTCTCGATCAGCTCGTCGTCGGCCTCGGCCACCGCCTCCATCAACTTCTCGCGAGAAGGGTCCGCCGTGGCGTGGAGGTCATCGGGCCACTCGCCTTCCTCGGCGATCGGACCGTTCGGATAGCGATCAGCTTTCGCGTGCAGGAGATCGGCGATACCGGAGAACTCATGCTCGGCGCCGATCGGCAGCTCCAGCGGCGCCACCTGATTCCCGAACGAAGACACGAGTTGATCGAGCGTTCCCTGGAACGATGATCGTTCGCGGTCCAGCTTGTTCACGAAGATCGCGCGCGGCAATCCGGCCTCGACGGCCAGTTCCCATGCGGCCTCGGTCTGCACCTCGACCCCGTCGACCGCGGAGACGACGACGATCACGGCGTCCACGGCCCGGACGGCGGAGCGCAGGTCGCCGATGAAGTCCGCGTAGCCCGGCGCGTCCAGCACGTTGATCTTCACGCCCTCCCACTCGATAGGCGCCATGGAGAGGGACACCGAGATGCCCTTGCGCTGTTCGTCGGGGTCGTGGTCGGAGACGGTGTTTCCGTCCTCAACGGTCCCCATGCGCGTGATGGCTCCGGACGTGAAGAGCATGGCCTCGAGCAGCGTGGTCTTTCCCGAACCGCCGTGGCCGACCAGCAAGACGTTGCGGATGTCCTTCGCGTCGTAGGTCTTCAACACGCACCCCTTCGGCTCCGACAGAGTTCCGAGCTGAGTCCTGGCTCGGGCGATTCTACGGTGAGTGCTAGGCTCGCGCCGAATCCCGATGGCCACTCACGCTCCCGCGCA
Organism: Actinomycetota bacterium; assembly: GCA_043741335.1. GTDB lineage: Bacteria > Actinomycetota > UBA4738 > UBA4738 > HRBIN12 > JBBQVZ01. Next base: position 33 of record JAYUAK010000307.1, on the reverse strand, counting down.
CCCCCGCACGACGGCCACGCGCGTCTGCTTCGT
>JAYUAK010000306.1:0-3891 GCA_043741335.1 Actinomycetota bacterium | reverse complement strand
TCTTGTGCTTCGTCATCGCGCCGATCGAGCCCTGGGCTTCGACGGTAAGCATCATGTGGAAGCCCTGGTTCGGCTGCGCCGTGGCCAATGAGACAGCGATTTGTCCCGAGAGGTCCTCGACGAGCGACCCGTCGAGGTCTGTGCCGCCGCCGGCCGGATCCCCGCCGATGAACGTCGAGTCAGCCAGCAGCACGCCGCTCCCGGTCGGAGATTGGAGCTCGAACGTCGCGGTCCCGGTGAAGGCGCCCTGATCGAACCCGAAGAAGTTGACCTCGAACGCGCATCCCACGTGCGACTCGTTTCCTGGGCCCTGGTCGAAGGGCATGCCGTCGACCTTCACCGTGCCATTGTTGCCCGGCGGGTTGCCGCCAGCCCACGCGGATTCGGCCGCGACGACCAGCATGCAGATAGCGCTCCCAACAACGAGCGCGGATTGGAACGAACGAATACATCCCCCTTCCTCTGCCCGCCACAGGGCGGGTCCTCGGCGTGACGGGCGTCCGGTCGCAGTCGACCGAACGCCATGTCGTCCTTACATCGAAGAAGCCGACCCAAATGTTCGACCGCTCCGGGAAAGACAGCGGATTCGAGCCGATCGGCCGTCGGTCGCGTCATTCGGCTTCCGCTGAACGCCCCACGAAGGCGCCTCGAACCGGACTCGATCACCGCGTGGTCGTTGCCGGACCGATCTGGATCGAACGGGAGCGTGGTAATCGGTCCTCGTCGGCTCAATGGCCTCCCCTAGTCAGCCGATACAAGGCGGAGATGACGGATCGTAAGGGCACCTCCCTTTATTCTGTGGAATCTCGGGTTGCCGCGAACATTTCGGCGTTCTCGCCCGATATCCAGGAAACACCAGGCGACGTCAGATCGCTCGATGCGGTGGCTCGCCTGGTCGAACGAGCGAAGGACGGAGACAAGGATGCGTACGGGCAGATCTTCCGGCTTCATCGAGGCGCGATCCTCCGTTTCGCGCGTCTCCACCTCGGGGCCGAGGCCGACGACGTTGTCTCCGAGGTCTTCACCAGAGCGTGGATCACCCTTGATCGCTACGAGTACACCGGCCTTCCGTTCGTCGCGTGGCTCTACGGGATCGCCCGACATGTGGTCGCGGACGAACTCAGCCGCCAGTCCCGGACGCAGCCTCAGGCCGATGTCCCCGAGTCCCTCTGGAGATGGGCGGAGGACGACCGGCTCGCGTTGTTCGAAGCGATCGGCAAGCTCCCGACCGAGCAGCGGCGGGTCATCGAGATGAAGTTCTTCATGGGGATGCGCAACCCCGAGGTCGCGGATGTGTTGAACACGACCACGAACGCGGTCAACGCCAGACAGTGGCGCGCGCTTGCAGCGCTTCGCGACGAGCTCGAGAAGGACACATGAACCTCTACGACGATCTCAGTCGGTGGGAGGCGGGAGAGCTCTCGCGCGAGGAGCTGCTCGACATGCTCGTGACGTCCGAGAAGAACCTCGAACGGAACCTGTCGACGATGTTCCGCGGGACGGAGCGGGACGTGGCGTCCCTCCTGGATCTGCACGAACGGTTGTCGGCCATCGGCGCGGAGCCGGTTGCCTACCGCGAGTCCGAGTGGGACCGCCTGCGCGAGCAGTTGCCCGATCGCCTTCCGCGGTCACTCTGGCGTGCGCCGGCCCGATGGGTGGGGAGGCCACTGATCGCGGCGTCCCTCGTGGTGGGTCTGGGAGCCGCGGCTGCCGCGGCTTCGCCGGCGGTCCGCGCTCACATGTCATCCGCCTGGCGAGGCGTGGAGCGCGTGGTTGGCATGCGAGCCAACGAACCATCGAGCGTCGTGACCTCACGGTCGAGGGCTAGTGTCTCCCCGGGCGACGCGCCACGCGGGCAAGGCGCCCCTGACCCAAGTCATGCATCGAGTGGGAACGGATCGCAGGGTCATCCCACAGATCAACCGAGCCCCACGCCGAGCCCCACGCCGAGTTCCACGCCGAGTTCCACGCCGAGTTCTACGCCGAGTTCCACGCCGACTCCTTCGACACCGTCCGGGGGTGGAACCGGTGGCGTGACCGGTGGCGGCAACGGTGGTGGGACGGGCGGCGGAACCGGTGGTGGGACGGGCGGCGGAACCGGCGGCAGAACCGGTGGCGGAACCGGTGGGAACCCCGGTGGGAACCCCAGCGGCGAGTGATGCGAAGCCTGCTCGTGTTGGATCCTGGTCTGCATGTTGAGACATCGGTCGGCTACCCGGTCCCGCATAAGAGACGGATCCGTACTGGCAGCGACTCCCTCAGCCCGAGGACTCCGGACGCTCCCCAAGCCCTGCTGAGTTGCGAAGCGGATCGCCTACCGATACCGTGCATGCGTTCCTGAGGCTGGCGCGCCACTATGGCGGTCGGGTATGAGCCTGAAGGGGGAGATCACGGTGAACGGACGATTCATCCGCGTCGCGATCGTTGCGGCGCTCGTGGGTGCGACGGTGGGTCTGGCTGCGCCGGGCGCCGGCGCCACCGCGCAGACGTACACGATCAAGATCGACGGCCAACCGCCAACGGGCGAGCCGTGGGCGTTCCTCCGCTTCTTCCCGAGCTCGGCGCTCAGCGTGCACCAGGGCGACGTGATCGACTTCTCGTGGGACGGGACGGACACGCCACACACGGCCACGCTCGTGCCCGCCGCCGATGCCGAGGCGTGGCGTGCCACCAACCAGGGTTCCGGCGGGGCGTACGCCAGCCCGATCCCGGAATCGCAGGTGGGAGGCGATGACGGCGAGTTCATCGAGAACCCGGCCGAGGTCTTCCCGTCCGATCCCACATGCGGGACCAGTGCGAGCCCGTGTTCGTTCGACGGTGTGAACGTGACATCGAGTGGGTTCCAGTTCTCTAACCCGGCGGCCCAGCCTTCCTTCTCGGTCAGCGTGGATGCCCCTGTCGGCGCTTATTCGTTCCTATGTCTCCTGCACCCGGGGATGGAGGTGCCGCTCAACGTCGTCGCCGTCTCCGCGACGGTACCGACGCCGGACCAGGTCGCGACGAAGGCAGCCAAGCAGCTCAAGAAAGCGATCAAGATCGACGGCGCCGCGGCCGATGCGCAGGCCCAAACCGTGAGCGTCAAGCAGACGACAACGGGTGCGAGCAGGTTCCTCGTCAGCGCCGGCGGATTCTCCAACGGCACGACCGCCAACGAGTACCCCGACTCCCCGCTGAGGGTGCACGTCGGCGACAAGATCCGCTTCTCCGGGACGGGAGAGATCCATACGACCACGTTCCCGAAGAGCGCGTTCAAGACGACGCCGTTCATCTTCTCGGTGTGCGAGCAGCCGGGGGCCGACGCACCCGCTCAGTCTCCGCTCGACTGCTCCGATCCGTCGAAGTTCCAGCTCGTCGTCAACGCTAAGGCGATCATGCCGACCACGAAGAGAGGACTCTCGGATCCGACCGCCTTCGTCAATTCAGGCCTCTTGGTCCCGCAGGTCAGCTTCACGTTCGTGGCGAAGCGACCGGGCAGGTACACCTTCATCTGCCTCGTGCACGGACCGGAGATGCAGGGCAAGGTCAAGGTCGTGGCGTGACCTGAGCGCGACCACCCCCGGGGCGAAGGCCCCGGGGGTCGTGCGATGTGTCGAAGATCGTCGGTGCCGACGTCTTTACGCGACGTCGAACTCGGTGAACATCCCCATCGAGTAGTGCCCGGCGATGTTGCAGATCAGCTCGTAACGCCCGGCGGCGAGGTGCAGCGTGACCCAACTGGCGGCACCGGACTGGATACCGTCGCCGGCACCCTTGCCACAAGACGCGGATGCTTCACCCAGGCTGCCGTCCTCAGCGACCTTTCCATCAGAACCGACGATGCGAGAGCCGGGACCTCCCGGCGGCATCGGCATGACGACCAGCTCGTGCACGATGGTGCCAGCGTTCCAGACG
>JAYUAK010000305.1:0-1527 GCA_043741335.1 Actinomycetota bacterium | reverse complement strand
CGAAAGGATGGCCCGAAGCTGCGGGAGGTTCGTCGTCAGCCCGTCGATGTGGAACTCGCCGAGCGCGCGGAACGTCCGCTCCACCGCCGATTCATATGTGGACGTTGAATTTGATGAGCCGATGACCTTGGCCAGCAGCGGGTCGAACTGCGGCGGAGGCGCATACCCGGTGTAGCCCGAGCCGTCGACGCGCACCCCGGGCCCGGACGGTTCCTTGTACGCGGTGATCGTTCCTGCACCAGTCGCCACGACGCGAGCCTGGACCGCGAACCCCTTGGTGCTCGGCGGCTCCGACAGGCCAATCGAGGCCAGCGTTGCGCCACCGGCCATCGCGAACTGCGCCTCGACGATGTCGACGCCGGTCACCTGCTCGGTGACGGTGTGCTCGACTTGGATGCGCGGGTTGCACTCGATGAAGAAGTGCTCGCCGGTCTCGGGCGATACGAGGAACTCGACCGTTGCTACGTTCACATACGAAGCGGCGCCGATGAGGGCGACCGCGTCGGCGAGGAGGCGATCGCGGACTGCGGAATCGAGACCCGGCGCTGGCGCGATCTCGATCACCTTCTGGTTGCGCTGCTGCACCGAGCAGTCGCGCTCGTGGAGGTGGACCACGTTGCCGTGCGAATCCGCGACGACTTGGACTTCGATGTGGCGTGGCCGCAGCACGAGCCTCTCGACGAAGACGGAGCCATCGCCGAACGCGGCCTGCGCCTCGCGCTGGCAGCTGGCGAACGCATCAGCCATCTCGGCTTCGTTCGCGACCGCCCGCATACCGCGACCACCACCGCCGGCAGCGGCCTTCAGCATCACCGGGTAGCCGATCGTCTGGGCGATAGCGGCAGCCTCGTCAGCAGAGCTGAGCGTGTCCGCGCTGCCCGCAACGGTGGGGATATCGAGCGACTGCGCCAGCGCTCGGGCGCGGACCTTGTCGCCGAACAACGACAGCGCGGCCGGCGAAGGGCCCACGAAAGCGATGCCGGCGGCTTCGCATGCTTCGGCGAACGCCGCGTTCTCGGCGAGGAACCCGTACCCCGGATGGACGCAGTCGCATCCCGCCTCCTTGGCCGTGCGCACGATCGTGTCGATGTCGAGGTAGGCACCCACGAAGTCCTCGGTACCGCCCGCGGTGCCGCCGATGCGGCGGGACTCGGTCGTCGCCCGAGTGTGTAGCGATCGCTCGTCGACCGGTGCGTAGACGCTCACCGACTCGATGCCGAGCGCGGAGGCCGCTCGCGCGATGCGGATGGCGATCTCGCCGCGGTTGGCGATCAGCACACGGTGCAGTCCCACGTTCAAGCCCCCAAGGTGTCCGACCGCTCATGGTCGTGGCGAACGGCGAGACTGCTGCAGACGCGATAGCCGTGTCCAGACGGGTCGGGCGCACCCACCGCCGGACCGCGGCGACTTCGACCTCAGCGCAGCACGTACGACGTCATCGATAGCGTCACTGCGGCCCCGAACGCCCGCCAGGCGTCGGTGTAGCGGTTGCGCTCGAGCGCGTTCATGGGCGTCCCGTGTCCGAAG
>JAYUAK010000304.1:0-1528 GCA_043741335.1 Actinomycetota bacterium | reverse complement strand
CGCGCGACGTGTTCACGAGCACGGCGGTTGGCTTCATCTTCGCGAATGCATCCGCGCCGAACAGGTGACGCGTCTCGGGTGTCAGGTTCGTGTGGATGGAGACGAAGTCCGCTTCGGCCAAGAGCTCGTCCATCTCGCGCCGTTCCGCGCCGGTCTCGGCCTCAACGTCGGCCGGCAGCTGGAAGGCGTCGGCATAGATGACGCGCATGCCGAAGCCTTTGGCACGGCGCGCGACGGCCTGGCCGATCCTGCCGAACCCCACGATGCCGATCGTCTTGTGATGCACGTCCTGGCCGAGCATCATCAGCGGTCCCCAGATCCACGGCGTCCTCGCCCGGAGGAACCGTTCGCCCTCGCCCACGCGGCGCGCGGCGGCCATCAGCAGCGCGAACGCGGTGTCGGCGGTCGTCTCGGTCAGCACATCGGGCGTGTTCGTCGCCATGACTCCCGCCGCGGTGCACGCGTCGACGTCGATGTTGTCGAAGCCGACGGCATGGTTGGCGACGATCTTGAGCTGTGAGCCGGCGGCCTGGAGCAATTCGGCGTCGACCTTCTCCGTGAGCATCGTGATGATCGCCTCGCGACCGGCCACGACCTGTAACAGCTCCTCTCGCGGGATGCCGAACTCGTTCTGGTGGATCGTGACGTCGCAGCGCTCACGAAGTACGCGTGTGGCCTCATCCATGATCGGGCGGGTGACCAGAACATTCGAACGTTCGCTCATGGACGGCAGTATGCCCGAACTCGGACGGTACGCGGTATCTCCCGGGAGCCCGACGATCGTGTGCGAGCATCTCTTGATGGCGAACTTCGGCCCTCCAACCCTGCACACCGAGCGCTTGGTCTTGCGTCCGCTCGAGATGGCGGATGCCGCAGCGCTGAACGAGATCCAGTCCGATCCGCACCACATGCGCTTCTACCCGCACCCTTTCAGCCTCGATGAATCCCGGGATTGGATCGAGCGGATGCATGCGCGGTACGAGCGTGACGGATTCGCGTTGCTGGCTGTAGAAGATCGCGCGTCCGGGGAGTTCCTCGGTAACGTGGGGCCGCTGGTGCAGACCGTCGATGGCGTGGACGAGGTCGAGCTCGGCTGGTCGATCACGCCCGTGCGGGCCCGGCGGGGGATCGCTACCGAGGCCGCCCTCGCCAGTCGCGACTGGGCGTTCGTGACGCTCGACATCGAGCACGTGATCTCGCTGATCCTGCCAGACAACGCGCCGTCTTGCGGCGTCGCCGAGAACCTCGGGATGACGGTGTGGAAGGAAGTGCTCTGGGGAACGCAGATGCCCCGCATGCACTTCATCTACCGGGCGGATCGCCCGTCGAGCTGAGCTCAGATACCGAGCAGCTCACGCATGCGCGCGGCCACCGCGAGCCCGATCGCGCGGTGATCCTTCGCTTCGAAGTGGATCCCGTCGACCGGGCTGGACGTGATGTGCTCGCGCAGATCCAGCAGCGGGATCACCATCCCCTCCCAATCGGCGTATGACAACTACGAGCACCGCCGGTGCACCGCCGGATGGTC
>JAYUAK010000303.1:0-9068 GCA_043741335.1 Actinomycetota bacterium | reverse complement strand
GTGTCGCGGCTCTCCGCTGCGCCCGTCCGAGCGCTAGACATCCGGGCGGGCGCGGCCTTGGTGATCGCGGCGCTTTGTGCCGACGGAGTGACCGAGGTCGCCGACATGCAGCACGTCGATCGCGGCTATGAGGACTTCGAGGCGAAGCTCGAAGGGCTCGGCGCCGAGGTCCGGCGCGAGCGCGAGCTCGTCACCCTTCCGTGAGGGGCTCGGTCGCCCGAGCGTTCGCGGTGGCCGCGGCGACACTCATCGTGATCTGGCCGCTCGCTGTTGCACGCCCTGCCTCCGCGGCGTCGGATGCGGTGAGCCCGGAGATCCTTCTGTTCACGTTGGACGGTGCGACGCTCGAAGCGCTGCTCGCTACCCCGGGATTCGACGGTCTCGCCCACGCCGGCGGCGCCGCTCTGCTGAGCGTGAACATGCCCGGGGGAGCCACCGAAGACCTCCATGCGACCATGGTGCGGGGGCTCGACCTCTTCGATCCACTCCACGAGATCGATCTGGGGTCGGTCGAGGCTCCGGATGGCACTTCGTCCTCCGCGGCGCTCTGCAACGGCGCCGCCGACGCGGTGCGTCAGGCCCTCGACGCATCGACCTCGGATGAGACGCTCGTCCTCGTGGCGTCGAGCTCGCCGCCGACGACGAGCGAAGACGCCGGCGACCATCTGGGAGCGCTCATCATGGCCCAGGGTCCACCCGGAGATCTGGCGACCGCTATGCGCACGGTGCCCGCCGCCCCGGCGCGGACGCTGACTTCGGACTCCACGCGGCGTGATGGCGTCGTGACCAGCCAGGACCTCGCGCGAACCGTGATCGTGGCCGACGGGACGCAGGATCTCTCGCACGATCTAAGCGGCGCGGAGATCCGGGTGGTCGACGCGCCGCCACCAGTGGATCTGCATGCGCGCTACGTGCAGTCAAAGCGCCTGGTGGTTCCCATCGGAACCGCGGCCGCGCTCTTCGTCACGTTCGGAGGGCTGATCGCGGTGGTGGCCCTGATGTGGCGTCGTTCGCCACGCATCCTCCGATCGCTTATGGCGTGGATCGCGATCTCCTCGCCGTTCCTCGCGCTGTCGCTGCTGCTCGTGGGACATCTTCCGTCGCTGACCTATTCCAGCGTCATCCCGTTCGTGATCGCGACGACCGCGCTGGCCACGATCGCGCTCGTCCCGATCGCGCACCGATGGGGCACGCTCGGCGCCATCGCCGCGGCTGGGATCATGCTGCTGGGCGCGCTCGTCATCGAAGGCGTGCTCGGGTGGAACGCAGCACTCACGCCGCTCCTGGGTGGATCGCAACTCGACGGTGGTCGGTACTTCGGTCTCCCGAACGCCTTCATCGGACTGCTCCTCGGAGGTTCCGTCTACGTGGCGCAGCGCCTGCCGCGCGCGGCGGGCACCGCGCTCATCGCCGCTACCGGGTTGTTCGCCGGTTCGCCGTGGACCGGATCCAACATCGGCGCTGCCGTCACGCTCTTCGCCGGCGCGGGCATCTGGTGGTCACTCAAGAGCGATCGCTCTTGGTGGCGAACGGCCATCGCCGCGATGCTCGCGATGCTCACGGGTACGGGACTCGTCGTTGTCGCACACCGGTACCTGACATCCGCGCCAACGCACATCACGCGATTCGCCGAGCACACCGGCGGGCTCTCCGATGTGTGGGGCAAGATCGCGGACCGCCTGGCCGTCGGTACGCACTTGATCGCGGCGAATCCGTTCGCGCTGGTGCCGGTCGTCGGCGTCCTGGGCACTCTCGTGGTCGTGCTCCGTCAGCCGGCGCCGGTCCGCGCCTCGTTCGACGCAGCCCCGGCCTGGAGGACTGCCCTGCTCACGATCCTGCTGGGCAGCGTCGTCGCCTATCTCGTGAACGATTCCGGCGCAGCTGCCATCGGCGAGGGGTTCACCACGGCGCTCGGTGGACTGCTCTACGTGTCGTTGTTGCGAAGGAACGGCATCATGGAGACAGCGTGAATCTTCCGATCCCACCGCGTCCCGACACGGGCCTCCCCGTCGAACCGATGCCGGCGACTGAAGACATCGGCCGTCCCCGTTCCACCTGGGGATGGTTCGAGGGGGTCGGCGTGTACTTTCTCGCGTTTCTCGCGGGCGGCTTTGCGGCGATCCCCATCGTCCTATTGTTAGGGAACACCAGCGTGAACGGCGCGGTCGGCTTGTCGGAGATCCTCCAGGCGATCGCCGTCGACCTGGTCGTCACCGGTCTTCTCGTGTTCTGGCTCGTGCGGCGTCATCGGGAATGGCGCGGAGCGATGGAACTCCCGCCCCCCCGCGAACAGCTCGTCCGCCACCTGGTGTACGGCGTCATCGCGGGAGCCATCATGGTGCCGGCCATCGGGTTGGTGGCCGGCGGGATCGAAGCCACCCTTCGGCAGGCCGTCGGGCACGCCGTCGCGACACCCGAGCAGGTCGCGCCGGGAATATCGCCGATCGCGCGCCTCCTCTTGGTCGTTCTCGCGGTGGTCGTCGCCCCGATCAGCGAGGAGTTCTTCTTCCGAGGGACCCTGTTTCGAACCGTCCGCGACCGGCACGGATTCTGGCCGGCCGCGCTTGCGTCGGCGATCCCGTTCGGTCTGGCCCATTACGTGCAAGCCCCCGCGATCGATGCCGCGGTGCTGCAAATCACCATGGTGTTCACGGGCATCGGGTTGGCGTGGATCTACGAACGCCGCGGGACGATCGTGGCCTCCATGGCTGCGCACATGGCCTTCAACGTCATCGGCGTAGTGACCATCCTGGCGATCGCGCGGTAGCCGTTCGCCGCCGTCCGTATGCTGTGCGAACCGGACGCCTACCGAACGCTTGGGAAAGGTGAACGAGAGAGGGGTGCCCAGATTCCCGACCGACCCATGGTTCCAGGAGTTCGTGGCGGCCATCAACGCGTCCCAGCGCTACCGGGAGGTCGCGGCCTCCTGGGAGGGAGACGTCGCGTTCGAGATCGAGGCCGAACCCGACAAGGGTGTACCGGAAACCGTTTGGGGGTTCCTCGATCTGTGGCACGGCGAGTGTCGTTCGGGCGGCGTCGTCGATCAGGCGAAGGGCGCTGGCTCGACGTTCGTGATCAGTGCTCCTTACTCGCGGTGGAAGGAAGTCCTACAGGGTGACCTCGATCCGGTCCGCGGGATGATGCAAGGCAAGCTCAAGGTCAAAGGCGATCTGCCGACGATCATCCGCTACGTGAATGCGGCGAACGAGCTCGTTCACCTCACCGGCACGGTCGACACCGAGTTCCCCGACGGGGCCTGAGGCCGTGCGGGCGGTCGTGTTCGAAGACGTCGGCCACGTCCGCGTGGCCGACGTGGCCGATCCGCTGGTTGAAGATTCGGGCGACGCCATCGTTCGGGTGACACGCACGGCCATCTGCGGTTCGGATCTGCACTTCTTCCATGGGAAAGCGCCGATCGGGCAGGGTGATGTGCTCGGTCACGAGGCCGTCGGAGTCGTGGAGTCGGTCGGCTCGAACGTGAGCTGTTTCACAACCGGGGATCGCGTGGTCGTGGCGTTCAACATCGCGTGCGGCGCCTGTTGGTTCTGCATGCGGGGCGAGACGCAGCTCTGCGACCATTTCCGCAACCTCGGCGCGGGCGCGTTCGGTGGAAGCCTCGCGGGCGCTCAAGCCACGCATGTGCGGATCCCTCACGCAGACGCCAACCTCCTGCGGATCCCCGACGACCTCGAAGACGAACGCGCGTTGTTCGTCGGTGACATCCTGACGACCGGTGTCTACTCGGCCTCGATCGCCGCCATCGAACCGGGCGATTCGGTTGCAGTGGTGGGGTGTGGGCCGGTGGGGTTCTTCTGCATCCAAGCCGCCAGAGCGCTCGGGGCGGGGCAGGTCTTCGGGATCGACCTCGAGGCCGAGCGGCTGGCGCTCGCCGAGAGCGTCGGTGCGATTCCGGTCGATGTGCGCCGGCAGCATCCGGCGACCGCGCTCGCCGAAGCGACCGACGGCCGAGGCGCCGATGTCGTGCTGGAGGCCGTCGGTTCGCCGAGCGCGTTCGAGAGCGCGGTCGGCATCGTGCGGCGCGGCGGCCGCGTCGTCGTGGTCGGCGTATACGCGGGCGAATCCGTCGAGCTGCAGCTCGGCGTCTACTGGGCGCGGGCGCTCACGCTCCGCTTCTCGGGGATCTGCCCGGTTCATACCTGGTGGGAGCGCGCGATGGATGAGGTGCGTTCCGGACTCATCGATCCCGTTCCGCTCATCTCGCACCGGCTGTCGCTCGAAGAAGCCGTCGAGGGCTACGCGTTGTTCGACCGCCGCGAGGCCACGAAGGTCGTGTTGATCCCATGAAGGTGGTCTACGGCGACGACGAGCCGAGCGGCCTGGCGACCATGGTGGGCGGCTTGATCGAGCAGAACATCGAGCGAGATCCTGCGCGCCGGCGTCTTCTCCGGCCGGCGGTGACCTCGATCACCGTTCCCGACGTGGGGGTCGCGATCACGGTTCGGACGATGGCCGGTCGTGTCGAGGTGCGAGACGGAGTCGACGCGACGGCCCAGATCGCGATCACGGCCGATTCGGACAAGCTGCTCGAGCTCACCTCTACCCCGCTTCGTTTCGGTCTGCCCGACCTGTTCGATCCGCGTGGTCGGGGGGTGCTCCGAGACCTGCTGTCCGGGCACATTCGGATCCGCGGTTTGCTCAGACATCCACGCCGGCTGGCGCGTTTGTCGGCGCTCCTGTCGGTGGCGTGAGGTGAGCGCACCTCCGGTTGCCACCGCGCCGTCGCGACCCGACACGGCTCCCGATGCCCGACCTCCCTCGCGTGGGAGCGGGGCGACGCTTGCCGTCCTCGGCGTGATCCTCGTGGTCGTCCTCGGCGGATACGTGACGGCGGCCGCGCTGTCGGAGCCGGCAGGTCCACCCGTCGGGATCCCCGGGGTGGTCAGCATCCGGCCGCTCTCTGGATGGGTGGTCGCCGACACAACGAGCGGCGTTTCGGCCATCACCCGTGGAAGCGGGAATCTCGACACCACGACCGGGCCCTCGGGGTCCGAGGATGTGCAGCAGCTTGCCGAACGCTACAAGGAAGAGCTTTCCGGGCAGCTCAGCCAGCTCTCGGTGTCGAGGCAGTTGAGCGTCGTTCGCCTGTCGTCCGGTCTGCGAGGCGTGCGATTCGCCTACATCGGCGTCGTCGCAGGCACCGGGACCTCGATCGAAGGTGAGGTCACGGTCGTCATCGCGTCCGGGCGCGGCGTGGTGTTCGACGGCTGGGCACCGGCCGGCCTGCTGTCGTTCGTCCGCTCGGACATCGACACGATGATCGATCAAGCGGTGTTCGGATGAGCGTCGCCTCCCCCGAGACGCGGCGACACCGCTCGCCGTTGCACGACGGCTCGCTGCTCCAGCCACGCCGCCCCGCGTTTTGGATCTACCTCGCGATCCTGGCGGCGACCGGATCGGTCCTCTTCGGCGAGCAGAGCTTCTTCCGCGGGATCTCTCCGGCGGGTTTGGCACTGTCGTGGGGACTGCTGGCCATCTACGCCACACCCGTCTTCTTCCTGGTCTATGTCCTGGACCTGTACGAGCGCGAACCGCTCTCGCTCGTGATCGGGGCACTGCTGTGGGGCGCGATCGCTGCGACCACGCTCGCCGGGTTCGCGAACGACGGATGGGGCTTGGTCGTGGCTCGAATCGGCGGGCCTGAGTTCGCGGCGCGCTGGACGGCCGCGCTCACGGCCCCGTTCGTCGAGGAGACCTTGAAAGGGCTCGGCGTCGTGCTGATCTACCTGATCGCGCCCGACGAGATCGACGACATGATGGACGGCTTCGTTTACGGCGCGGTCTGCGGCCTCGGTTTCGCCGTCGTCGAGGACGTTTTCTACTTCATGGGGGTGTTCGGTGGGCGCCCGAGTGGGGTCTTGCAAGGATTCTTCGTGCGGGTCGTGGCGAGCGGCCTCTACTCCCACGTGCTGTACACGGGGCTCGTCGGGATGGGGATCGGCTACTTCGTGTCGCGCCGTCAGCGAAGGCCATTCGGCCGGCGTCTCGAGGTGGTCGCGGGTCTGTCCGCGGCTGCCGTGCTGGGGCATTTCCTGTGGAACTCGCCGCTCCTCGATCTGTTCCCGGCTCGGCCGTGGACCGGAGCCGACTGGCTGATGATCCCGATCGCCACGAGTGTGAAAGGGCTTCCTCTGCTCGGGTTCGTTGCGCTCGCCGTGATCCTTGCTCGACGTCGCGAGAGGAGATGGTTGCGCGGAGCGCTCGCGACGGAGATCGGAGCAGGCGGTGTCTTGACGGAGGAGCTCGCCGTGCTGGAGCACCCGAGGCGACGACGCGCCGCCGTCCGTGAGATGCGCGTCCGTGCCGGGTCGCGCGCGGCGGGCCTCCTCCGCCGACTCCAGCGCGAGCAGGTGAACCTGGCCATGGTCCGTTCCAAGGTGGGGGCCGACGACGACCCGGCGCTGTTGGAGCAACGCGCAACCTGCGGGTCGCTTCGAGACGCGCTCGGCGCCATCCCCGGGGCCGCTCCCGCGGAATCGAGCAACGCGGAGGCCGGCATCAGCCCCGGCTCCGGCGACCGGTAGGCTTCCTCTCGATGGACGTCGAAGCCGTGATCGAGGGTGTCCTGGCAGGAGACCGACGTGCCGTCGCGCGTGCGATCTCGCTGGTCGAAGACGACGATCCCGGTCTGGAGGCGCTCTCGGCCGGCATCTACGCACGGACGGGGCGCGCCGCGACCGTGGGACTGACAGGTGCGCCGGGCGTCGGCAAGTCGACGCTTGCGACCGAGCTCGTTCGAGCCGAACGTGAAGCCGACCGCTCGGTAGCGGTCCTCGCGATCGATCCCACGTCCCCGTACACGGGCGGGGCACTGTTGGGCGACCGCGTCCGGATGCAGGAGCACGCCACCGACCCGGGCGTGTTCATCCGTTCGATGGCCACACGAGGGCATCTCGGCGGGATGGCCCTCGCCGCTCCCGAGGCGGTGCGGGTCTTGGACGCTGCCGGTTACGACGAGGTGATCGTCGAGACGGTCGGCGTCGGTCAGGCCGAGGTTGACGTGGCCGCCGCCACCGACACCGCCATCGTGGTGCTCGCCCCCGGCATGGGCGACGCCGTCCAGATGGCGAAGGCCGGGATCCTCGAGATCGCGGACATCTTCGTGGTCAATAAGTCCGATCGCGATGACGCGAACGACGTTGTTCGCGGGATCAGGCAGATGCTGCACCTGGGCGCCGCGCGCGCCTGGGATCCGCCCGTGTTGCAGACATCGGCGCTTTCTCATGCCGGCGTCGCCGAGCTCCGCACGTCGATCGCGGAGCATCGGTCCTATCTGGAAACCTCGGGCGAGCTCCGTGCGAAACGCCGTGCGCGGCTGCTCCGCGAGGTTGAAGGCCTCGCGGCGGCTCGGTTCCGCGTGAGGGTTGCCGCCGCCTTGTCCGACGACGCGGCGCTTGCCGATGAGCTCGAAGCGCGCCGCGTCGACCCGTATCGGGCCGCGGCTCTGCTGAGTGACGAGAGCGCACGATGAGTCTCCCCGACGGCGAGCGGAGGTTCGCAACGCTCTCCGGCGAACCCGTGGAACCCCTGTACACCGCCGATGACCTCGAGGGCTTCGACGCCGAGACCGCGCTCGGCGAGCCGGGTAGCTACCCGTTCACACGCGGCGTCTATCCGTCCATGTACCGAGGCCGCCTGTGGACCATGCGCCAGTTCGCGGGGTTCGGGACCGCGGCCGAGACGAACGAGCGCTACCGCTTTCTGCTCGAACGCGGGCAAGGGGGTCTTTCGGTGGCGTTCGACATGCCGACGTTGATGGGCCTCGACTCGGACGATCCGCGCGCCGAGGGCGAAGTCGGCAGATGCGGGGTCGCGACGGACACGCTGGAGGACTTCGTCACACTCTTCGACGGGATCCCGCTCGGCGATATCTCGACTTCGATGACGATCAGTGGTCCAGCGGTCGTCGCGTTCGCATTCTTCCTGGCGGCCGCGGAGCGTCAGGGCGTGGCGTGGGACAAGCTCGACGGCACGCTTCAGACCGACATCATGAAGGAGTACATCGCGCAGAAGGAATGGATCTTCCCGCCGCGCCCACACTTGCGGTTGATCGGTGACCTGATGGCGTTCTGCGCCGAACACGTGCCGAAGTGGCATCCAGTGAGCGTCTCCGGCTATCACATCCGCGAGGCCGGGGCGACGGCCGCGCAAGAGCTCGCGTTCACGTTGGCCGACGGGTTCGCCTACGTGGAGCTGGGGATGCAGCGCGGTTTGGACGTGAACACGTTCGCGCCGGGGTTGTCGTTCTTCTTCAACGCGCACATCGACTTCTTCGAAGAGATCGCGAAATACCGTGCGGCGCGGCGGATCTGGGCCCGATGGTTAAAGGAGCGTTACGGTGCGACCGATCCGAACGCGATGAAGCTCCGCTGTCACACGCAGACAGCTGGTGTGTCGCTCACTGCGCAGCAGCCCATGAACAACGTCGTACGGACGGCGATCGAGGCGCTCGCCGGCGTGCTCGGCGGCACGCAGTCGCTCCACACGAACGCGCTCGACGAGGTGCTGGCTCTCCCCACGGAGGAAGCGGCAAAGCTCGCGCTTCGCACGCAGCAGGTCATCGCGTTCGAGAGCGGCGTGCCCGACGTGGCGGACCCTCTTGGCGGCTCGTACTTCATAGAGGCCATGACCGACCACATGGAGGAGCTCGCCGAGGGCATGTTCGCGGAGATCGACGCGATGGGGGAGGGCTCGATGCTGGAAGGCGTCCTCACCGGGATCGAACGAGGGTGGTTCCAGCAGGCGATCGCGGAGTCCGCGTTCGCGGAGCAACGTCGGTACGAGTCCGGCGATCTGATCAAGGTCGGCGTGAACGCGTTCGTCGACGAGCACGATGAAGTCGTCGACACGCTTGTGATCGGGCTCGAGGGTGAGCGACGACAGGTCGAGGCCGTGAAACGCGTGCGTGCCGAACGCGACGAGACCGAAGCTCGGGCCGCGCTCGATGCATTGGTCGCGGCCGCACAGACAGATGCGAATCTGATCGATCCACTCGTGTCGTGCGCGCGAAGCCTGTGTACCGAGGGCGAGATCGTCTCGGCGCTGATCGG
>JAYUAK010000302.1:0-3910 GCA_043741335.1 Actinomycetota bacterium | reverse complement strand
TCGACTCCCTGCGCGCGACGATCGCGGCGATCCGCGCGTTATGGAGAGGCGAACACGTGAACGTCGAAGACCCTGCGTTCACGCTGGTCGACGCCCATCTGCGGTTCGCGGCCCGACCCGACATCCCCATCTTCGTCTCCGCCAGCGGGCCGCGGATGCTCGAGTTGGCCGGCGAGGTCGCCGACGGCGTGATCCTCCTGGTGGGGTTGTTCCCCGAGGCGCTCGCGTGGGCGCTCGAGCAGGTCGACCGGGGAGCCGCGAAGGCCGGACGACCGCGTCCCCATGTCGCGGTCTTCGCGTACGGCGCGATCCACGAAGACCAAGATCGCGCGATCGCGTCGGCGCGGTCGATCGCCGCCTGGTTCCCGCAGACTGCGCCGGTGATCTGCGAGCTCGCGGGCCTGCCGCCGTCGCTCGTGGACGAGGTGCGCACACGATACGCGGGCGGCGAGTTCCAGGAGGCCGCGACCGCCGCCAGCCTCCTTCCCGACTCGTTCGTTCGTCTCGTGGCGCTCGCCGGCGATGCCGATCAAGCGCGGGAGCGGATCCGTGTGGTCATCGAAGCGGGGGCCGACTCCGTGAACGTCTTCCCACTCGGAGACGGTCGGCGCGAGACGATCGCGGCGTTCGCGTCGTGCTTCGCCGATGTCCTCGCCGAGGAGCGGTCATGACCATGGCAACGTCGATCCGGAGTGAGGCGAGAACATCGCATGTCAGACGAGAGGTTCCCTACAATCGCGAAGGTGGAACCCATCGGCCGTCGGAACGCGCGGGGTGAGCATGCTCGTTGAGTCGACATGGAAGATCGTGGGGCTCCATCACGTGGCCTTCGCGCATGGAGACGATGCCACCTCCGACGAGGCGTTGTGTCGGTTCATCGGCGCCGAGGCCCACGTGGAGACGGGTCCCGGATTCGTCGAACGGATGTACGGGGTAGGAGATGCCTTCGTCCAGACACTCGAGGCCACGGGGGACGGGGTGGTGCAACGATTCCTCGACAAGCGTGGACCCGGCCTGCATCACATAGCCTTCGCCGTGGACGACATCGATGCCGCACTCGAGGATCTTCGCGGTCAAGGCGTTCGTCTGGTGGACGAGCATCCGAAACCTGGAGGCATGGGGACAAGGATCGCGTTCGTGCATCCCTCGGGGTTCGGCGGTCTTCTCGTCGAGCTGGTCGAACACCCGAGCGTGCCCGCCCATCAGGACTCAACCGACTGATCGTTGGCTGGAGGAGGAATCGTGGACAAGCAATTACACGCCGAGGAGGCGGCCGGTCAGGAGGCGGTGTTCAGTGGGCGGCACGATCGCCGGAAGGTGACCGACTGGGTGTACGAGGAGGTTCGCCAAGCGATCATCGACCTGCGGTTGCAACCGGGAGAGCCGCTTCGGGAAGCGACCATCGCGGAGCAGCTCGGTGTCAGCAAGACGCCGGTCCGCGAGACGCTCGCTCGCTTGGAGCAGGAGGGGCTCGTCGAAACTACTTCGTTCAAGGGTGCCATCGTGAGCGCCTACTCCACCGAAGATCTGCAGGAGATCTACGAGCTGCGCGAGTTGCTGGAGGGCGCGGCCGCGCGTGCCGCCGCCGAGTCGGCGTCCCCCGCCGCGCTAGGGCGTCTCGTCTCGCTCGTGACACGCAGTCGTGAGCTACGTGCCGACGGCGATATCGCCGGACTGGCTGGGCTGCTCGGCGATTTCGATACCGCGATCTACGAACAGGTGGCCAACCACCGGATCCGCGCGCTGATCGAAAACTTGCAGGCGCACCTGGCCCGGATCGGCAAGCTCACCGAGGAGATCCCCGGTCGCGTTGAGGCCTCCGTCGAAGAGCACGCGCTGATCGTCGACGCGATCGCCGCTCACGACCCAGGCGAAGCCGAGCGTCTGATGCGGATCCATATCCGGAGCGTGCTGAACGATCAGCTGGACGCCGCCGGACGCGTCCCCCCAACAGGGCGTGACTGACTTGACTCCCTCGTCTGATATCTGATGTAGTGAGCATTATGTTGGCGACGCAGTCCAGACGCGCTTCTCAAGTACTTCTGGAGGCCGGTGCCGCCGCGTGGAACCGCGCGATCGGCCATCCTATGGTTCGCGCGATCGGCGAAGGATCTCTCCCCCACGAGACGTTCCGCGGCTACTTCGAACAGAACCTCCTGTACCTCTGGGACTATTCGCGCGCGATCGCTCTCATCATTGCGAAGTCTCCGGACCGCCAGGCGATCGTCACCCTCACCGGATTCCTGGGCCGGATCGTGGATCAAGAGATCCCCGCGAACCTGCGCTTCCTCGAGCGCTTGGGCGGGAATCCGGAATCGCTCGGAGGCACAGGATCCATGCTACCGACAACCTATGCGTACACGCGGCACCTGCTCTCCGTGTGCGCACTAGGCGATTGCGCGGAAGGCCTGACGGCCGTCCTGCCGTGCCAGTGGAGCTACGGCGAACTCGCTCGTCCGCTGATGGATCGGACACCCGAGGATCCGATCTACGTGGACTGGATCGGGATGTTCGGTAACGCCGAGTACGAGTCGATCGTGGCGGAGTCGACCGGGCTCCTGGACCGGCTCACGGACCCGGGCGACACGAACCGCATGGACGTGCTCGCGGAGATCTTCGAGCGCTCCACCTCTTTCGAGGTGGCGTTCTGGGACATGGCGTATGGCGGCCCCGGCCAGGGGTGAGCATCGCCCGAACAGTGAAGGAGCATCGACACATGCAGGCAGCGCGGATCCATGAGGACCTCACGCTTCGACTCGACGACGTTGACACCCCGCAGCCTGGTCGCGGTGAGGTGCTCGTCCGGATCCACGCGGCGGGCGTCTGCGGTACGGATCTGCACATCCTGGACGGCATGATCAAGCCCGATCCCTACCCGATGATCCTGGGCCATGAAGCCGCCGGCCTGGTCGAATCGACAGGCGAGGGAGTCACGCTCCAACCTGGGGACCGCGTCGCCATCTACAACAAGATCTTCTGCGGACAGTGCGAGCAATGCTTGAAGGGACGCCAGAACATCTGCGACGAGGAGCCGGACCAGCTCGGCTTCAACCGCGATGGGGGGGACGCGGAGTATGTCGTGGTCCCCGAGAAGAACGCTGTCGCGGTGCCCGAGGGCGTGGATCTGGCGACGGCCGCCGTGTTGACGTGCGCCGGTATGACCGCGATGCACGCGACCTCGGTGTCCGCGCTGAGGATCGGAGACTCGGCCGTCGTCGACGGCATCGGCGGTGTCGGGATCCTGGTGGTACAGGCGGCGGCTCACGCCGGCGCTCGCGTGATCGCGGTCGCCGACTCCGAGGACAAGCTGCAGCTCGCTCGCGACCACGGCGCGTCCGACGGCTTGCTCGTCGACACCGCTGAGGCCTATGACGATCTCGCCGCGCGCGTCCGCGGGGTGACGGACGGACGTGGGACGGACGCGTTCTTCGAGCTCGTGGGCACGACCAGGTCGATGGCGGCGGGGATCCGTTCGCTCTCCAAGGGAGGCCGATTCGTCTCGACCGGTTACACGGACCAGCCGATCGAGATCCACCCGATCGAGTTCATCCTTTCGGAGACATCTTTGGTCTCAACGGTCGCCGCAACGCCCGCCGACCTGGAAGCTGCCCTGGCGCTGTCGGCCGCCGGATCGATGCGCGTACCGGTCGCCGGGCGGTTCCCGCTGGCGGGGGTTTCCGAGGCCCTTGCCGCGTTGCGCCGACGAGGGGTGCTCGGTCGCCAGGTGCTCGAAATCGTGGAGCTCCCGGTCGCTTAAACAAGGAGGAATGATCGTGCCCGCTTTCGCCCAACCCGAGATCGACTTCCTCGACCGACCGTTGCGCCTCTACATCGACGGAGCGTTCATCGAAACGGACGAGGGGCTCGAGACCCTCAACCCTGCCACGGGGGAGACGCTTGCCACCGCGCC
>JAYUAK010000301.1:0-3913 GCA_043741335.1 Actinomycetota bacterium | reverse complement strand
GTACCGGTGCACCCTGGCCTATTGGCATCACCCGCTGTTCTCGTTCTCGACCGGAAGCGGTCAGACGCCAGAGGTGAAGCCGCTGTGGGACCTCCTCTACGCGAAGCGAGCAGACATCGTGTTGAACAGCCACTCGCACAACTATCAACGATGGAGTCCGCAGGACCCCCAGGGGCTTGCGGATCCGAAGCACGGGATCCGCGAGTTCATCGTGGGGACCGGCGGCGCCAGGAAGGACCCCCTCACATCCGGTCTATGGCCGACCAATCTCGAGACCGCGCAGGCCACGACGTTCGGGATCCTCGAGCTCTCGCTAAGGCGGGCGGCCTTCACATGGGCCTGGGTCTCGGCCGCTGGGCAGCCGGAGTTCTCGGACACGCAGACGAACCCGATCGGCTGCACATGACTTCCGCCGCACTTCCCCTATCCTGCCTCACCCTCCGGTGGTAGAACCGCCAGATGCCGGCCGATCCCCGAGTGGGAACGGAGCTTGCCGGCCACCGATTGGTGGCGGTGATCGGTCGCGGCGGCATGTCGGTCGTCTACCTGGCTGAACACCTTGGATTACAGCGGAAGGTCGCGCTGAAGGTTCTCGGTCTCGAGCTCGCCGAAGACGATGCGTTCCGAGAGCGTTTCATCAGGGAATCGCGTATCACGGCGGGCCTGGACCATCCAAACATCGTCACGGTCTACGACGCGGGGGAGGCCGACGGGATCCTTTACATCTCCATGCGATACGTGGAAGGGACCGATCTCGAGCGTCTGCTGAGGCTCGAGGGTCGACTCGATCCTGTCTCGGCCGTCTCCATCATCTCCCAGTCCGCTGCCGCCTTGGATGCCGCGCACGCCGAAGGGCTGGTTCATCGCGACGTAAAGCCCGGGAACATCTTGTTGACGTCCGAGGGACACGCGTCGAGCTATCGGGCGTACCTATCCGACTTCGGGATCACGAAGCGGCTGCACACCGGCGCCGCCCTGACCCGCACGGGCCAGTTCGTCGGGACGGTCGACTACGTGGCACCCGAGCAGATCCAAGGAGAAGAGGTGGACGGCCGTGCCGACGTCTATGCCCTGGCGTGCGTCCTGTATCGCTGTCTCACCGGTGAGGTTCCGTTCCCTCGGGACACGGAGGTCGGAACGATCTACGCTCATCTTCAAGATCGCGCCCCAGTGCCGAGCGAGCGTCGCCCCGATCTCCCGCACGGTCTGGACGCCCCGATCGCCCGAGCGCTCGCGAAGTCCAGAGATGATCGGTTCGAAACGTGCGAGCGATTCGCCGAGACCGCGGCGGCCGCCATCCGGCGACCGAGCCGCCCGAATGCCGATCCGATCCCTCATGCCGGATCGAAGCCCGCGCGAAGACGCCGACCCGTGCTCGTCTGGGGCAGCTTCGCGATCGCCATCGCGATCGCCGCCGCCGTGATCCTGTCGCAGCGTTTCGGCTCGGGTGCCGGAGCGACGGGCTCACCCTTGCCTCCGCTCCCGCAGATGACGTGGAGCGCGGTCGGCGATGTACGCGATGTGTTCGGTGGTGTTCGCGATCAGGACATCGTCGACGCGGCGCAGGTGGACGGGACGCTCGTGGCCGTGGGTCGCGACGATGCCGGCGTGGACGGGAACGCGGCGGTATGGACCTCGGCCGATGGCACACGGTGGACTCGGATCCGGAGCGAGTCGCTCGGGCGATCCGGCGACCAGCGGATGGACGCCGTCACGGTGCTGAGTGGGACGCTCGTCGTGGTGGGGTCGGAACGAACCGGCGGCGACACGGATCCGGCGGTCTGGAGATCGGTTGACGCTGGAACGACCTGGGCCCGCATCGACGGCGTGACGAGCGGACTCCACGAGAAGGGCAAGCAGGCGATGCGCGTCGTGCTGCAGGCGCCCTCCGGTCTCATGGCGGCGGGATCCGCAACCTCGAACGGGAGCCTCGACGCCGCGGTCTGGACATCGCCAGACGGGACTGACTGGACCCGGCTGATCGTGCCCTCCTTCGGGGGGACGGGCGACCAGGCGATCCTCGGCGGCGCGACCCTCGGCGGCGACGTGGTCGCCGTTGGGTTGGCGACGACGGCCACAGGTGATCGAGATGCTGCGGCGTGGGTCGGTACCTCCGGCGGCTGGTCCCGGGTGCAAGACATCTCCCTCGGCGGCCCCGGCGACCAGCAGATCACCGCGATCGTCGCGGGAGGACCTGGGCTGGTCGCCGTGGGGTCCGACAACGCGGGCGGGAACGTCGAGGCCGCGGTCTGGACGTCCGCCGACGGACGAAGCTGGCAGCGGGTGTCGGCTGCCCACCTCCCGTCCGCCTCACCGGGAGACCGATCCATGTCGACCGTCACCCTCGTGGGTTCGGCCCTGGTCGCGGGCGGCTCCTCCGACACCGGCGATGGCCGGTCGATCGGCGCGATCTGGTTTTCCGCCGACGGCACGAGCTGGACGCGCCAGCCTGCGGACGCCGCCTCGACGGCCGCCCTGGACGGCATCGGTCGGGAGCAGATCGCCTCGCTCCTTCCGTTCGGGGGCCGCCTCCTCGCGGTGGGTTCCCAAAGACGCGCCGATGACGACCAGGCCGCCGTCTGGATCGCCGATGTCGCGTTCCCTGGTCGGCATCCATAGGTGGTCCGCCCGCCAGAACCGCGTGGTTCCTCTGGTTCGCCGCCACCCTCTCGTGCCTACCGTGGCCTCGGAACTGATATGAGCGCCGCGCGATCCCGGTGGTGGCCGGGAGGAGGGGCATCCCGACGTGGATCAGGAACATCGACACCTGGAAGCGGTCACGAGCGCCGAGCTGGCCATCTCTCGCGTCTTGGTCACGCTGATGTTCACCGACATCGTCGGATCGACCAGGCGCGCGGTGGAACTGGGCGATCGCGCTTGGCTGAGGCTCCTCGAGGCGCACCACACGAAGGTCCGAGACCTGCTCGTTCGGTTCAACGGGCGCGAGGTGGACTGTGCGGGCGACGGCTTCTTCGCCACCTTCGGCACAGCGACGAGCGCGATCGCCTGTGGCCAGGCGATCACGACGTCCGTGCGCTCGCTGGGCCTCGAGGTCCGAGCGGGGCTGCACACCGGTGAGTGCGAGCATCTAGACGGCGCCGTGCGAGGCATCGCCGTTCACACGGCGGCCCGCCTCACGAGACTCGCACAGCCGGGCGAGGTGCTGGTGACGGCTACCGTGCGAGACGTGGTGGCCGGCTCCGGGATCCGGTTCGAGGATCGCGGCGAACGCGAGCTGCGAGGAGTGCCCGGGCCGTGGCGCTTGTACGCGGTCGTGCCCGAGGAGCCGGCGACGCACCAGCTCGTGGCGAGCGGCCAAGATGGGTGAACCAAGCTACCCAGTACGGAGCCGACCGTCGTCGCGATCCTGCACGGCTACGTCGTCGCGTAGATCATGAGCAGCCGGAGCGACGGCGATCAGCAGTCACGCGGAGGCCACCCACGATCGAGCTTTGCGCGAGCGAGGAATACCAGACGAAACTCGCGCTCTCGGAGCGCGCCGAAGAGATCCCGGATCGCCACCTACGCGGTCTTGCGGGTCGTCACCGGCTGGAGCGCCGCGAGCATCTTGCCGACCTGCTTCACCGCCGACGGATCGAGGGAGTAGCAGATCTGGGTGCCACGGCGGCGCGTCGTGACGAGACCTGCCTCACGCAACACCCGCAGGTGCTCACTCACCGTCGGCTGGCTCACGCCGAACATGTCGGCGAAGTCACACGCACACGTCTGGGGCGTGCGGGCGAGTGCCATCGCGATCCCCAAACGCACCGGGTGTCCCAGCGCCTTCAGGCGGTTCGCGTTTGCGGCAACATCTCGAGACATCTTGGTTGACAGGATAGAGCGTTCATCGGAAGATGTCTATATAGACATAAGACGATAGAAGGACGAGGACCACGATGATCGACTTCGACGA
>JAYUAK010000300.1:0-3931 GCA_043741335.1 Actinomycetota bacterium | reverse complement strand
AGGGCCGCGTTCGTCCCCTGGCTGCCGACATCACAGCCGATGACGTACGGCCCGCCGCTCACGGCAGGATGACCATCTTCAGCCCGGCGCCTGAGCGGATCGTCTCGAACGCATCGGCGATCTGCTCCAGCGGGAACCGGTGCGTCACCACGCCTTCCAGGTCCTCGCGGCGCCGGTTGAGGTAATCCATGGTGATCCGGTACTGACGGTGCGTGGCTCCGTACGCGCCCAGGATCGACAGCTCCTTGTAGTGGAGCTGGTTCATGTCGAGCGGGCTCACCGGGTCATGCTTGGGCAGTCCGGCGAAATACACGACCCGCGCGCGCTTGGCGGCCATCTCGAGCGCGGCCTGCTGCGCCGGCTTCGCCGGCGCAGCCACGCTCACCCGCTCCACGCCGACCCCATCGGTGCGCGACAACACGTCTTCGACGCCGTTGTCCTCCCCAGCCACCCACGCGTCGTCGATGAATCGGCCGACCACGCTGAGCGCCAGGTCGAGTCGCTCCCTGCTCACGTCGGTCATCCACACGCGACTCGCGCCGCGGTCGCGAGCCATCACGGCCTGCCAGCAACCGATCGGTCCGGTTCCCAGGATCATCACGGTGTCGCCCAGCTGCACGTCGAGCTGTTCCATCCCGTTCAACGCGCACGCGAACGGATCGGCGACGGTGGCAAGGTCCGACGGAAGATCGTCGGGGAGCGGGATCAGGTTCTTGGTGGCGATCGGCGGCACCGCGGCGAACTCGGCGTACGCGCCTGGGAAGGGGTCGTATCCGTAGAGCAGGTGCTGCTCGCACAGGTTCTGGAAACCCTCGGTGCACCAGCGGCAATCGCCGCATGTGAGGATCGATCCCAGGAACACCCGGTCGCCTGCAGAAACGCCAGGGGGGAGGTCGGCGTCCGGGCCGACCTCCACGAGCGTCCCCACGGGCTCATGACCGAGAACCCACGGCGCGGGCGCCTTCGGGTCCCCGTTGAAGAAGGTCCGCGCGTCGGTCCCGCAGATCCCGCACGCCTCGACCTTCAAGATCGCACCACGCGCGTCGAGCTTCGGTTCCTCGACGTCGCCGACCGCGATCTGGTTCACGCCGGTCATGGACGCGGCTTTCATGACGCCAGCTCCTCCTGCAACGCGTCGTGAGCCTTCTCGGCGGTCCAGCGTTCGCGGATCACTCGCGACAGCGCGCGGCTGATCGCCTCAGGCGACACGTGCATGAAGATGTTGCGCCCCACCGAGCACCCGATCGCCCCGGCGGCAACCGCCTGTTCCATCCGGGTGAGCAGCTCCTGGTCCTCCAGGCGCGAGCCGCCCGCCAGCACCACGGGGATCCCCGACGTCGCCTCCACCAGCTTGGCGAACGACTCGGCGTCGCCCGGCCAGTTGGTCTTCACGATGTCGGCCCCGAGCTCCGCGCACAAGCGAACGTTGCGCCGCAGGTACTCGAGTCCGTACTGCTGCTTCAGCTCCTCGACCGAGGCGTACGTCGTGGGGAACTCGGCTTCGGCGATGAACGGCATCCCCAGGATCTCGCACTCGCGGCCGACGTCGGCCAGGATGTCGATCATCCCTGCCTCGGTGTCGCCTCCAAGTGCGGTGAACAGCACGACCGCGTCGGCGCCGATCCGCAAGGCCTCCTCGACTTCGCCGATCTGCACGATCTGCGGCCGGTCGCCGTCGGGACTCGCCGAGGCCGAGAGCAGCATGGCGAGGGACGTCTCCCGCGAGAAAGCCGGGTGCGCGATCCGGATCATCCCCTTGCTCATCATGATCACGTTCGCGCCTCCGGCCACCGTCTCGGCCGCGCGAGCGGTGATGTCCGTCAGCGGCTCGAGGAACGTAGGCGATGTCATCCCGTGGTCGAGCGCACAGATGATCGAGACACCGGCGGGGTCGATCACCCGCTTCAGTCGCATGGACTTACCGATATTCATTCAGGTCTCCTTCCAGGTCCCCGGCGAACCACGCTGAACTCGAATGCGCTCGCCAGGTGGTACTCGTGCGACAACACGATGGGGTCGCCGGCGTGGTCGTAGTCGACCTGCCGGAGGTAGAGCAAGAGCTCGCCGGTGGAGACGTCGAGCCTGACGGCGAGAGGGCGGTCCGCCTTCATCGGCTCGAGCGTCACGACGCCGTGCTGGACCGAGATTCCGGCCTTCTCCATGAGCTCGTAGACGGAACCGTCCCGCAGCCGATCGAGCTCACCCGCGGGGAGCATCGCGGCCGGTACGACATCTCGAGAGAAGACCACGGGACGATCGTCGGCCGAACGCACCCGCTCCAGGACCAGGACCGGATCGCCCAGCTCCAGGTCGAGCGCCTCGGCCTCTTCGGCGTCTGCTCGCACGCTCTGCAGCTCGCTGTAGATGGTCCCGGCCTTCATGCCCGCGGCCTGGATCGCCTCGGTGACGCCGAAGTTCACGTCCAGGTTGTTCCGCAGGCGCGGGCGGTGCGTCGCATACGTGCCGGCGCCCCTCGTACGCGTGACGAACCCGTCCTCTTCCAGCGACCGAAGGGCCTCCCGAAGGGTCGCCCGCGACACACCCAGGTCCACCGCGAGCTGTGGCTCAGGAGGCAGGCGGCTGCCGGCGGGTATGGCGCCTGTCGAGATGCGACAGGCCAGCTCGTCGCGCACCGATAGGGACAGTCGCCGCTTCACGAGGCGCAGGATAGTTTGTCTGACAAAGCGGCGTCAACCCGACCAACCGGTCCAGCGCAACCGCGCCGAGCTTGCCCGTACACTCGCTCCCATGCGACCGATCCTGTTCATCCGGTGCGACAAGATCGACAAGTTAGGCATCGCTCCGGAGGCCGTCAGCCGCACGGGCGCCGAGGTGCGGGTGTGGGACACGCTGGACCTTGATGCGGCACGTCCGAACCTCGACGAGGTCGATGGGGTGGTGCTCTTCGGCAGCACGTACAACGTCGAGCACGCGGACGATCAGCCGTTCATCAAGGACGTGCGCGAGCTTACCCTGGAAGCCATCGACCGCGGCCTCCCGTTCCTCGGCGTGTGCTTCGGCGCGCAGGTGCTGGCTTGGGCGCTCGACGCCGACGTCGACAAAGCGGGCGTCCGTGAGGTTGGGTTCGAACCGGTCCGCACCCAACCTGCGGTCGCCTCGGATCCACTCCTTGGTCACTATCGCGACGGCACCATGGTCTTCCAGTGGCACGAAGACACGTTCGAGCTTCCCGCGGGCGCCGAGCTGCTCGCGACGGGCGATCGAGTGCGCAACCAAGCATTCCGCGTCGGCGAGCGCGCCTGGGGGATGCAGTGGCACCTCGAGATCGACCGAGCCGAGCTCGAAGAATGGTTGGAGACGTTCGATGCGGAGGCGGACCTGAAGGCCGACTGGGGCAAGACCGCCGACGAGGTGCGGACGGAAGCGGACACGTTCATGGCGGCGCACGAGGACCGTGGACAGGAGCTGTTCGCGCGCTTCGTCGGTGTCGTGCGGGAGGCGGCGCCGTGAGTCCGTCCTACCGGCCGCTCATCGCCGTGGCCGGCTACCACCTGGCGCCTGGACGCGTGACCCGCTGGCCCGAGGGTGGATACGGCGTGCCCGGACTCTACGTCGAGGCGTTGCGCCGAGCCGGCGCGCGCATCTTGATCGTGAGCCCCGGCGAAACGAACGATGCCGAGGAGATCCTGGCGCCGTTCGACGGTCTAGTGCTCGTCGGCGGCGGTGACGTCGACCCAGCACGGTACGGCGCGGCGCCCGACATCGAGCACAACTACGGGGCCGAGCCCGACCGCGACCAGCTGGAGATCGACCTGCTGCTCGCCGCCGACCGCATGAGCCTGCCCGTGCTCGCGATCTGCCGTGGTATGCAGGTGATGAACGTCGCCTTCGGGGGGACGCTGCACCAACATCTCCCGAACATGCCTGGACTGCTCGAGCACGGCGTGCCCGTCGCCGACACGATCTCGAC
>JAYUAK010000299.1:0-1544 GCA_043741335.1 Actinomycetota bacterium | reverse complement strand
CCGAAGCAGGGATGCCCGATCTGGTCGAGCGCGCGATCGCCATGCCGGAGCTGACGGAGGAGATCCGGCGCGAGTTTCACGACGCGCGGGATAAGAGCGTGTTCGGCGTGCCCACGCTCGCGATCGCCGATACGAAGGTGATCTACGGACCGATGTTCGCGCTGGCGCCCGAGGGCGAGGATGCCGAGCGCCTGTGGGAGCACACCGCGTGGCTCGCCGAGCGTCCCGACTTCTTCGAGCTAAAGCGCTGGCCTCGCGATATCCGACCCGGCGAGAAGGAGCCTCGGCCCCTCCGCTGAGGCGGGCAGCGGCGAGGATCCTTAACCGGCACTTAGGAGGGGCGCGGTTAGGCTCGGATCGTGCGACGGATAGCGGTGGTGGTGGCGCTCGGCGTGGTGGGTCTCGCGTTGGCCGTTTCGCTCTCCTTCGGAGCGTTCGCCCTGGCCGGCCACTCACTCGGCCGGCCTGCGACCACGATCCAGGTGCCCGCCGCCGCGCCGACCAAGGGCACGCCCGGCGACCATGCCTCGCCGTCGCCGACCGCGTCGCGGGCTCCCGCCCCTTCCCCTTCCCTATCGCCGACTGACGATCACGGCGACGGTGGTGGCCATGGCCCGGACGACTGACCGACGCGGGTCAGACGGACGTGGCAGTATCGGCACCGATGAGCGAGCACCCTCACCGTCACGACGTCTGGGGCGACGACCCCGAGGAGCGCGACGCCAGCGAGACCGTCGCCGAGATCGGAGCCATCGAGCCCGAGGTCGGACGACGCTGGCACGACCATCCCGCGGTCGTGCCGTTCAAGGCGGTCGCGCGCTTCATCGGTCGCAACGGCAAGCGGATCGGCGTGACGATCGCCGGAGTGGTCGTGCTCTTGATCGGGTTGGCGGGGCTGATCCTGCCCGTGCTCCCCGGATGGGCGTTGATCTTCGTCGGCCTCGGGATCCTGGCGACGGAGTACGTGTGGGCGCGACGCCTGTTGCGCATCGCCAAGGAGAAGGCGAACGCCGCGAAGGACAAGGTTCTCCGCAAGAAGTCGTGAGCGGCCGCGTACTGATAGGCACGTCGTCGTGGACCGATCCGACGCTCGTGAAGGAAGGGAACTTCTATCCGCGAGGAACGTCGACGGCCGAGGCGCGGCTGAAGTTCTACGCGTCGCGGTTCCCGCTGGTCGAGGTCGACTCCACGTACTACTACCCGCCGTCGGAGAAGAACTCGGTGCTTTGGATCGAGCGCACTCCGCCTGATTTCACGTTCAACATCAAGGCGTACTCGTTGCTGACGAACCACCCGACGAAGGTCGAGTCGTTGTACGCCGACATCAAGGCGGAGCTCCCGCCCGAGATGCTCGAGAAACGGAACGTGTATCGCGACAAGCTGCCGGGCGAGGCGGTCGACGAGGTGTGGCGGCGATTCCGCGACGCCCTGATGCCGCTGCACTCGGCCGGGAAAATGGGCGCGGTGTTGTTCCAGTTCCCGCAGTGGTTCGTGATCGGTCGCGCGAACAAGGCGTACATCGAGGAATGCGCGGCGCGCCTGCC
>JAYUAK010000298.1:0-20333 GCA_043741335.1 Actinomycetota bacterium | reverse complement strand
CGCGGCCGACTCCATGAGGTTGCGTTCTTCGTTTCGATCCCGGCCGGGGTCGCGCTGGTGGCCTTGGCAGATACGGGGAGAGCCCGCTTAGCTGCCGTTGTGTTCGCGGTGGGTTTGGCGGGCGTCTTCGGGGCGAGCGCCGCGTATCACCGGGGCGCCTGGTCTGCCCCCGCCCTGCGACGGATGAAGCGACTGGATCACTCGATGATCTTCGTTCTGATCGCCGGCACCTACACGCCCATCTGCCTCCTGGCACTCAACGGCGTCTGGGGAGTCGTGATGTTGGCCACGGTGTGGGCGGGCGCCATCACGGGGATCGTCCTCAAACAGGTGGACATCGACGGGATGAAGCGACTGAGCGGTTTCCTCTACATCGCGCTCGGATGGGTATCGATCGTCGTCCTGCCCCAGTTGTTCCGGAACATGAGCGTCACCGGTTCCGTGCTCGTCGTGGCCGGCGGTTTGCTCTACACGCTCGGCGCGATCGTGTTTGCCACGAAACGGCCCGACCCGAACCCCGCGGTCTTCGGTTACCACGAGATCTGGCATGCGTTCACCGCCGGCGCTGGCCTGTGCCACTACGCGGCGGTGCTGCTTCTGATCCTCGCCGTTCGCTGAGGACGCGTCATTCGAATGCGTACTGCTCCACGTCGCTTACTTGCTCGTACCCGACCCGCTGATAGATCCGGTTCGACGTCGCGTTGGCCAGGTCGGTCAACAGGAAGCAGAACCGATATCCCCGATCGAGGAGCATCGCGGTCATCTGACCGACGAGCGCGCTCGCGTATCCTCGTCCGCGGAGCTCCGGTGGGGTGTAACACGGGGCCCGATCCGGATCCCGTGCGGCGTCGGTCCGCCGTATGCGGCGATCGATGGGATTCGGCCATCGAATTCCCACACCAGCATGTCACCGGTCGTCTCGTCGAGACGTTGCTGCAGCATCGTCTCTGCGGGTGGGTTGAACGACTCTTTCGGCAGGGCCTCCGCCACGAACGCATCGAGCCATTGCACCGTGAGTCCGTGGTCGTCGATCGTGTACGGACGCATCTGACCGGGCACGCCGGGGAGCGAGTGGAACGCTTGGTGGACCTCTCGAGCGATCGGCTCGACCCAGGAGAGCTCATCCGACTCCGACACGACGTTGTGGGGCGGCGTCCGTAGGGCCACGGCGACCACGTCGCCCGTTGCGCTCCGCGTACGCCAGGACGGCGGTTCCTCATCCGAGGCCGGATCGAGCCCGAGTCCCGAGCAGATCCCGAGGATCAGGTTGTGCTCGGCCTCGCGCCGCGTGAGGAACGGGCCCGCCTCCGCGAGGAACGTTGCTGCGTCGCCCGCCCGATGGACCCGGATCACGGGGCCAAGATACGCCGCCTCGTCCGTAGACTCGTGTCCGTGGAGGACGAGGTCACGCTCTACGATGCGGTCGGCGGGATGCCGTTCTTCGAGGCGCTCGTCGACCGGTTCTACGACGCGGTCCAAGCCGACTCGATCCTGCTGGGGCTCTATCCGGAGCCGGAGGATCTTGGACCCGCGCGGCGCAAGCTCGCCCTGTTCCTGGCGCAATACTGGGGAGGTCCCACGACCTACAACGAGGAGCGTGGCCATCCCGCTCTCCGCATGCGGCACGCGCCGTTCGCGATCGGGTCTGATGAACGAGACCGTTGGCTGATCCACATGCACGCCGCGGTCGACGCGATGGCCCCGCCATCCGACATCGCCCAGGCGCTCATGGACTACTTCGACCTGGCGGCCGATTCGCTTCGGAATCAGCTCGACTAGTCCGTGACGGACTACTGGTATCGAACGCGAGGATCCAGGAACGCGTACGCGACGTCGACGAACAGATTCGCGACGGCGATGAACAGCGCTCCCAGTACGGTGACGCCCATGACCATGGGGAAGTCGTTGCGGCCGATCGACTGCACCGCCAGTTGTCCGACGCCCGGCAGGCCGAAGAGCGTCTCGGTGATGAAGAGGCCACCGATCACCGTGGCGAGATCGAGCCCCAGCATCGTGACGACCGGGGTGAGCGCGCCACGAAGACCGTGCTTGAAGATCACGCGGCGCTCGGGGAGTCCTTTGGCCCGCGCCGTGCGGATGTAGTCGTCGCTCATCGTCTCCATCATGTTGCCGCGAACCATCCGTGCGTAGAAGGCCGCATAACCCACGGCCACGGTGATCCATGGCATGACGAACTTCCCCTGCAAGATCGAGTCCCAGATGCTGGCGTTGATCTCGAGACCGCTCGAGGGCATGATCCTCAGGCGGTACCAGAAGACATAGAGGAGCAGCTGTCCCAGCCAGAACACCGGCATCGATACGCCGATGAGCGCCATGAGCATCGCCGCGCGGCTCGAGAATGTGTTCCGGCGAACGGCCGAGAGGATGCCGGTCGGGATCCCCAGGAGGAGCCAGATGAGCGATGCGCCGATGCCGAGCGTGATCGACACGGGCAGCCGTCGGGCGATCTCTTCCCTCACCGGTACGAAGTTGCCGTACGAGTAGTAGACGTCCTCGGACAAGAACAGGCCGGGCCACGGGATCAAGCCTTTCGCGAAACGCGCGTACTGGACCCAGATGGGCTTGTCCAGCCCGAAGGCCTTCCGGGCGTTCTCGACCTGCTCGGGGGTGGACGTCTTTCCCACGGCGCGTCGAGCCGGATCCCCGGACGGGAGCTTCACGAAGATGATGAACGTGAGCAGGGACACGATGAACAGCACCAAGACCATGAAGAGTGTTCGCCGCACCAGGTACCTGCCCACGACCACAGGGTGGAAGGGGCGAGGAGGCGCCGCTAGCGGTTCCTTGCCGAGTTACGCGGGAGGGCGTTTCAGGAGCAAGGAACCGTCAAGACGGCGGGGAGTCGGTATCGGCCGGGCCATCCCGTCCCTCGCGAAAGGCAAGGATCATGAAGCCGACCAGGGCGATCGTCGCGAACGTGAACCACTGGATCGCGTAGTCCAAGTGGGGTCCGTTCGAGAGCTCGGGGAGCGGTGAAGGGATAGGCAGCGCACCCGATTGCACGGGGGTCTGGTGTTGGAGCAGCAGGTACAGCGGAGCCACTCGATAGGAAAGCTGCGACTGGATCCGCGCCAGGTCGACCTTCGACAACGTGGTCTCGCTGGCCTGCGCGCTCCCGATGGACGACGGAGGATCGCCCTCAGATGCGAAGAGCACGCCGACGACGTCGACCTCGCCGTTCGGGGGAGCTCCTTCCGCGTCACCAGGCTGGTTGATGTTGAGCGGCACCCATCCGCGATCGACGACGATGGCGCTGCCGTCGGCGAGCACGAGCGGCGTCAACAGATGGTTGCCCGCCTGCGCGGCCTGGGTGCGTCCGTACAAGATGAACTCGTGCGCGATGTCGTACGTGCCGGTCGCCTCGGCACGTCGATAGCGAACGGTGTTGGCGTCCACGCCGTCGGGCAGCAGCGTGCGAACCGGCTCGGGCGCGGCGGACAGACCCGCGCGCACGGCTGCGTTGTACTGCTCCGTCTGATGCAAACGCGCGATCTGCCAGATGCCGAGCGCCACGCAGATGGTCGCGATCAGCAACGCGAACACGAGCAACTTGACCAAGCGCTTCGACCAGACGATCCGGCCCATCTCGTTAGGCGCCCTTGATCTCCTGGATCGTGTTGCCGCCATCGACGACGATCGACTGACCCGTGACGTAGCTCGCTCGTTCCGAGGCCAAGAAGGCGATCACCTCGGCCACCTCAACCGGTGTGCCGGATCGGCCGATCGGCGTGTGGCGACCGAACGCGGCTTCCTCCGGGAGCTGCGAGCCGGTGGCGATCCAGCCGGGGGCGACGGAGTTCACCGTGACGCCGAAGCGCGCCACGTCGATGGCGATGCCGCGCATGAGTCCGTCCATCCCGGCCTTCGCCGCGCTGTATCCCGCCGAACCGGGGATGGTCACGAACGGACCTGTTGCCGACGAGACCATCACCACGCGTCCCCAGCCGCGCTCCACCATCCCGGGCACCACGGCGCGTGTGACGTTGTACGCCGTGTCGAGGTTCATGGCGATGTCGTCGTCCCATCCCTGGTCCGACAGATCGAGGAAGCTCGTGGTGGCCGCACCCTTCTTGTCCACGCTCACCATGCCCGCGTTGTTCACCAGGATGTCGATGCGGCCGAACCGCTCCAACACCTCGGCCACCATGCGTCTCGCGCGGTCCCGATCAGTGAGGTCGGCCACGAAGCCGGCCGCCTCTCGTCCTCGTTCCACCAGCTCTGCTGCCCGATCGTGGATCCGGTTCGTCGTCGAGGCCAAGGCGACGCGCATGGCCTGTCCTTCGAGCGTCTGCGCGGTGGCGAAGCCGATCCCGGTCGGGCTTCCGGCGCCCGTGACGAGTGCGACGCGGGCGACCATCCCGATATCTCTATCAGAACCCTGGCAGAACCCTCGATCCCGCCCGCCCGGGGGCGGTTCCGGCCGCTCCAGTTCCGCGATCGGTTTGCCGATGATTCCCTCAAGACGGCGCACTGGGCCGCCCAACCCCCGGGCGGCCCGACGTGCCGGATTCCCTACCTGTCGGAGGGGGTGTTGGAATGGTCCTACGCCTCACAACGAGAGCGAAGACCGCTTGGGGACTCTTCTGCCTTCGGGTGGAAGAGGACCATGGTGCGACGGCCGTCGAATACGCGATCATGCTCGCTTTTATCGCGGCGGTCATCGTTGCCGGGGTCACCGTTCTGGGTCAGGGCACGGACAGCGGGTTCAAGACGGTCACGTTCCCCCCGTGAGCATCAACGCTCACGGATGATGACCGGCCGCGACCGGGG
The DNA here is from genome assembly GCA_043741335.1 of Actinomycetota bacterium. Lineage (GTDB taxonomy): Bacteria > Actinomycetota > UBA4738 > UBA4738 > HRBIN12 > JBBQVZ01. Next base: position 15,542 of record JAYUAK010000298.1, on the reverse strand, counting down.
CACGTCGGGCCCCGGTCGCTCCCGTTTCGGTCGCTTGTTCGATGTGCTTGAGCACACCCCGTCCCGGTGCCAGCATGGCCAGGTCGACCGGAGGGGAGCATCGCATGGGTGAAGTTGCACAGGTGACCTATCAGACGTCAGGCAGCGTTGGGGTCGGAACGCTCCTGCTGTATTTCGCGGTGTTCTACGTGATCGCGGTCATCCCGTACTGGGTGATCTTTACGAAGGCCGGCCAGCCCGGTTGGCCGGCACTCATTCCGATCTACAACTACTACGTCATGTTGAAGGTCATCGGGCGGCCCGGATGGTGGCTGTTGCTCTTCCTGGTTCCCTTGCTGAACATCGTGATCATCATCATCGTGTGGAACGATCTGTCGAAGAGCTTCGGACACGGCGTCGGGTTCACGATCGGGTTGATCTTCCTGTCGTGGATCTTCCTCTATGTCTTGGCGTTCGGGAGCTCGACCTACCGCGGACCAGCGGGTGCATCGGGGGGCATGGCGATGGCTCCGCCTCCACCGCCGATGCCGGCGGGGTAGCGACAGCGCCTACCTCGTATCGCGGCTTCGCGTTCGTCGGCATCCGCTAGGCTTCGGCCACGATGGAGATGGCCCGATTGCTGGCGTTGCAGGAGATCGATACGGCGGTCGATCGCCTGACGGCTCGTAAGCGGGTGTTGGAGTCGGGCTCGGAGCTCGCGTCGGCGCGCGCCGAAGCCGATGCGGCGGAACGTGCCCTAGGGGAGGTCCGATTACAGCTCGACGTCGTCGGTCGAGATCAGGGCAAGCTCGAGCACGAGATCGATTCCCTGTCCCAAAAGGCTGCCGCAGAGGAAAAGCGTCTCTACGACGGCACCGTCGTGAACGCGAAAGAGCTGGGGTCTATGCAGCACGAGATCGAGAACTTGAAGCGCCGCCGCTCCGATCGCGAAGACGAGATGCTGGGACTCATGGAAGTGCGTGAGGAGCTGGAGACTCGGGCCTCGGAGGCGCAATCGACGTCTGACCGACTGCGCTCGCTCGTGGAAGAGGTCGGCGGTGCCGCCCTCGAAGAGCTCACGGCGATCGAGGCCGAGATGGTGAAGCGGATCGCGGCTCGCCAGACCGGTGCGGTCGAGATCGATCCCGAGGTCCTGGATCTCTATGAGGATCTCCGCAAGCAGAAGAAGGGCATCGGGGTAGCAGCGCTTGTCGACGGCGTGTGTCTTGGGTGCCACGAACAGCTCTCGGCCATGGAGCTTGACAAGCTCAAGCGGTCCGAAGGCGTGAAGAGGTGCGAATACTGCCGCCGGATCCTGGTCTTTTGACCGTCAGCTGCGACGGCGCCTCCCGAGGGAACCCGGGTCCGGCAGGGATCGGCGTCCACATCACCGACGAACGCGGGGCCGTCCTGGCCGAGATCGCCGAGGGGCTCGGTGAGACCACCAACAATGTCGCGGAGTACACGGCGGCCCGAGAAGGTTTGCGTCGGGCCGCGGACCTCGGCGCGAGGCGCGTGCATCTGCGCTCAGACAGCCAGCTCCTGATCGAGCAACTCTCGGGCCGGTACAAGGTCAAGGCTGTCCATCTGCGACCGCTGTACACAGAGGTCGTTGCGGAGATGGCCCGGTTCGAACGTGTCCGGTTGGAGCACATCCCGCGCGAACGCAACCGCGAGGCTGACCGTCTGGCGAACGAAGGCGTCGACGATTGGCTTCAGCACCGGGATCGGATCTGAGGACGGACCGGATCAAGACGTTGCGGCTGGTGGCGAAGGCGACGCGGTGGTGACCGGGATCGGGTGGATGATCCCCGACAGCGCGAACTCGAAGACGTCATCGCCGCCCAGCCCGTGCAGGCGGAGCCGCAACGTGAGGCCGTCGGCATTCGACTGGATCGGAAACGTCACGATCCCCTCCACGAGGCCGGCCTCCGTGATGTGCTGGAGGGAAGACGTGATCTCGTTCGCTGAGGCGATGCGCCGGCCGTTCGCGTTCAACAGCTCGACGCCGGAGCGCGTGAGACCCACCGGGCCGCTGCTCGTCACAACGAGGAAGAACTCCCAGTAAGGAACGGACACGAAGGCGTCGATGGTGACCTCCGTTCCCGAGTGCGTCGCCGTTGCTTGCTTGACGACCTCGAACGACTGGCTGAACGGGGCGCCATCGCGCGTGAAATCGAGAACCTTCCAGCTGCCGTCTGCGTCGTCGAAGATCAATCGCATCGGTCCGTCGAGCGAGCGGGACACGGAGACGGGCGCACCGGTCGCCGGCTGAAAGGCGAAGGTAACCGTCGCCCGCACGTCCACCTGCCGCAGGATCGTCTCCGACCCAGGGATGCTCGATACCGCGAACGGAGCAGCGGGTCCGATCTCGTCGCCTTGCACCGAGCCGGAGATCGTCCCGGGGAACTGGTTGTTCTGCACGCCTAACCAGTGCACCCACTGGCGGAGCCGCTCGGTCCCCGCCAGTTGTTCGAGCGCAAGGCTCCTGTCGCCAGTGTCATCCGCGTAGGCATGCACGAACGCCCGTGCGGCCGCGCGAGCGCCGGCTGCCTTCACGGCATCGTCTGGCGAGACTTGATCGGGAGCGCCGGGTTGGCTGGGTCCGGAGATCGACGGTCCGCAGGCCGCTGTCACGAAGGCGATGGTCAAAAGGACGGGAGCGAGGCGGCCACGCATCGAAGGAGCCCGAGTCTACGCGTGAGACCACGCCCGAGGTTCTCGGCGGCTATGCTCGCGAGCGGAGGAGTCGGCCGGGCGGCCGCGGTCGGTTTTCGGATCGGTCGAGGAAAGTCCGGACTCCGAAGGGCAGGGTGCTGGGGAGACCCAGGCGGGGGCGACCTCGCGAAGGCGCAACAGAAAACAGACCGCCGGCGCGCGGTTCGCCGCGCGCGGTAAGGGTGAAACGGTGAGGTGAGAGCTCACCAGCGGCGCGGGCGACCGCGCCGGCTCGGCAAGCCCCACCCGGAGCAAGGCCAAGCAGGGAGCGTTCGAGGGCGGCCCGTCCGAGCTCCCGGGTAGGCCGCACGGCGCTGGTGAACAGCGACGCGGCGCGCAAGCGCTGAGAGAGATGGTCGCCGGTCCGCCGCGAGGCGGATGCACAGGATCCGGCTTACAGGCCGACTCCTCCACTTCTTCCGTTGCGCGCGTCGTCGCAGAACGATATGGTTCAGCCATCCTGATAAGGCAACTTTCCTTACTATTTCGACTCAGGAGGCGATGTGACGCAGCGATCTGTCCGGGTGGCCGTCTTGGCGGCCGTGCTCGCGATCCTTGGCTCGGCGGTGGCCGCGGTGGTCCAGCCGGGCAATCGATCCCCGCGCTCGAGAGTGTGAAACGGATGCTGTCACTGGACGAGCGCCGCGCGCTCTGGATGGAGCCACGGACCTCGCAGTACCACGCCGGTGTGGGCGACAGCGTGTTCAAGACGTTCCACATCTTCGACCGGGCCATGACCGCACGCATGGGCGCGCCGACGAGTCTCGCGGACCACGTCGAGAAGTCGCAGGTGATGGCGTATGAGAACGAACGTGCGATGTACGAAGCGTTCTCTCAGAACAAGTACGACTCGACCGGTGTGATCCAATGGATGCTCAACAACGCCTGGCCGTCGTTGCACTGGAACCTGTTCGATTGGTTCCTCGAGCCGAACGGTTCGAGCTTCGGCGCGAAGATCGCGAACGAGCCGTTGCACATCCAGTACTCGTATGTCGATCGCTCGGTCGCGGTAGTGAACCAGACGCTGCAGGACGCCACGGGACTGATGGCGGATGCGCAGGTGTTCGACCTGAACGGCTTGAAGAGGTGGAGCTCGAATGCCGTGGTCGATGTCGGGGCCGACGGCGTGGTGTCGTTGCTCCACGTACCCCAACTCGCACACATCACGTCGACGGACTTCGTGGAGTTGACCTTGAAGGATGGGAGTGGCGACGTCGTGAGTCGCAACGTGTACTGGCTCTCCACTGCGCCGGAGACCCTCCAGTGGCGCGCGTCGACGTGGTTCTTCACTCCGACCAAGACCTACGCCGACTTCTCGGCGCTCTCGGACCTGCCCAAGGTGCAGCTGTCGGTGGTGGCGTGCGCCGCAACGGCTGGCGGCGACGGAACGACGCAGGTCACCGTCACGAACGACTCGGACGCCGTCGCGTTCTTCGTGCGGCTGCGGTGACCGCTGGCCAGGGCGGTCCCGATGTCACGCCCGTCCATCGGTCCGACGGATACATCACGCTCATGCCCGGCGAGAGACAGACCGTGACGGGGACCTATCGGACCGTGGACCTGCACGGCGCCGAGCCTTCCATTGAGGTGAGTGGCTGGAACGTTCCTCGATCGGAACCGGGCCTCGGGGTCTGCGCCTAGCGAGCGGCTACAAGCGCGGCCGTGGCTCGCTGGAACTGCCTGCCCGCGTGGTATGAGCTTCGAACGAGCGGTCCGGCTTCCACGTGCGGGATCCTCATCGCTTCGCCGACACGTTTGTGCTCGGCGAATTCCCGGGGCGTGACCCAGCGGTCCACCGGCAGGTGCAGCTTCGTGGGCTGTAAGTACTGGCCCATCGTCACCAGGTCGCAGCCAGCGTCGCGGAGATCCGTCAGCGCCTCGGTCACCTCTGAAGGCGTCTCGCCCATCCCGAGGATCAGGTTCGACTTCGTGATCTGGCCGGCTCGCAGGCGCTTCGTCAGGCGCAGCACCTCGAGCGAGCGGTCATAGCCGAACGCCGGGCGGATCCGGTCGTGGAGCCGCCGCACCGTCTCCAGGTTGTGGGCGAAGACGTCCGGCCGTGCGTCGATGACGGTCGCGATGTCCCGTTCCCCGCCCTTGAAGTCTGTCGGGAGCACCTCGACGCCGCAGCCCGGGACGGCCTCGCGAACCGCCTGGATGGTGGCGGCCCAGATCCGCGCCCCGCCGTCGGACAGATCGTCGCGCGCCACGCCCGTGAGCACGACGAACCGCAACCCCATCTGACGAACAGCCGAAGCGATCCGCGCCGGCTCGTCCTCGTCCACAGGAGCCGGACGGGCGGTCATCACGTCGCAGAAGCCGCAGCGGCGGGTGCATTTGTCGCCCAAGATCAAGAACGTGGCTTCGCGAGCCTCCCAGCACTCGCCGATGTTCGGGCACATCGCTTCCTCGCACACCGTGTGAAGGTCGAGGCCGCGCATCAGTCCTTTGAGCTCGGCGTGGTTGGGGCCGGTCGCAAGCTTGACCTTGAGCCACGGCGGCTTGCGTTCGGTCGTGGGCGGGGCGGACCCACCGGTCGTGGACACGATGGGCAAGAACAAGCGTCGCTTGTGAGGGTTGTGATCCTTTTCGGGCATCGGCCCGCCGAGTTTAGCCCGCCTCGGCGTGTCCGTCGGCGATCGCGGATCCGTCGAGAGCGACCTCGGCGCCGAGCGCGAGTGACTCCGAACCCTTCATGGGGCCTGCGGGAAGGAACACACGGAACGACGCTCCTCCGCCCTCTCGCTCCTCGACCCACGCCCGCCCTCCGTGTAGTTCCGAGAACCGACCGACGAGCGAGAGCCCGATGCCGGTCCCGGGCGAGTGGGATGAGGATGTGGGTCCCTGCCGGAACGGCTCGAAGATCGCCTCGCGAAGCTCTTCGGGAACTCCGGCCCCATCGTCTTCGACCGCGATCAGGACCCCGCCTTCATGCGATCGCACGCGGAGCCAGATGGTGCTGTCGGCGGCGGTGTGTCTTGCGGCATTCATCAATAGATTTTCCACGATCCGCTCCACCTTCGCCGGGTCGACCGAGAGGACTACGGGGTCGGCGAACGCCATGATCGAGCGATCCGCCAGCGCATCGAGACTCTCGACCGTCCGGCGCGCGAGCGCACCGACATCGGTCACGCGGTATTGAGGCTCGACGATCCCGCGGTTCAGCCGGTCGATGTCGAGCAGGTCCTTGAGCAACCGGTCGAGCTTGCGTGCGTTCGCGGCCAGCCGTTCCAAGAGGTCGTTGCGATCGTTCTCGACCATCTCCGAGCGTTCGAGCGTGAGGGCGAGCCCGAGGATCGCGGTGAGAGGACTGCGTAGCTCGTGCGAGACGGCTGCCAGGAACGTGTTCTTCATCTCGTCGAGGACCCGCAGCCGCTCCGCGGCCTCGCGTTCCCGCTGCTCCGACTCTCGGAGCGCCTGCTCGGCCAGCTTCCGATCGGTGATGTCGGAGATCACGCCGAGGAGCATGGCGTCGCGCCCGTCCTCGTTGCGGATGAGCGTCGTCTCGTCGTGGACCCAGATGATCCGGCCATCGTGCCGCTGCATCCGGTACTCGGCGCTCCACGGTTCCTGGGCGGCGATCGCGGCGAGATAACGTCCAAGCACCTCCTCGCGGTCTTCCTCGTGCATGACCTCCACCCAAGCATCAGGGTTGCTCGTCCATTCCTCGGCGGAGATCCCCGTGATGTCCTGCAGCTGCGGGCTCGCGTACATGGTCTGCATGCTGGTGTCGGGCAGGTCCAGGTAGATCCCCGCCGGCACGTGCTCGACGATCGCCCGGAATCGCTCCTCGGCCTCGCGGAGCTGCTCCTGCGCCTCGCGTCGCTCGGTGATATCGAACATGACGCCTTGGCAGAGGCGCGGTTCGCCCTGCTCATCACGGATCACGACCGCTTGATCGTGCACCCAGACCGTCCGCCCGTCGGGGCGACGGAACCGGTATTCGGCGTCGAAGGGAGTGCCGTCTCGGTTCAGACGCTCGATTCCAACGGCTACACCAGGAAGGTCGTCCGGATGCACGCCCTGCTCCCAGAGCTCCGGGCGGCGCAACCACTCCTCAGGCGTGTACCCGAAGATCGCCTCCACCTGAGGACTCATGTAGATCCCCTGAGACACCGCCTCCACGGTGTCGATGTACGTGGCGGCCGGAATCGTTTCGATCAGGCCACGGTAACGCGCCTCGGCCTCGTGCAGATGCCCCTCTGCGGACTTGCGCTCGGTGATGTCCAGCAAGATCCCTTGGCTCCAGAGCGGCCGGCCGGCATCGTCTCGCACGATGATCGCCTCGTCGCGGAGCCAGTGGAACGAACCGTCCTTGCCCATGAGCCGGATCTCTCTGGCGAGCGGCTCGCCCGACTCGTAGTGGCGCCGGTCGGCCTCGAGCGAGCCTGCGAGATCGTCGGGATGGATCAAGCTCGCCCTGAGCTCGGGGTCGTCGCGCCATTCCTCCGGGGAGTAGCCGAGGATCGTCTCCACCTGGGGGCTGATGTAGACGTTCGGCCAGATACGCGCGTCGCCAACGTCGTGGCACTCGTCGATGTAGGTGATCGCGGGGATCTGCTCGACCAATGTGCGGTAGCGCTCCTCCGCCTCGCGAAGGCGTGACTCGGTTTCGCGCCGGGCGGTGATGTCCTCGATCACGCCTTGCCAGACGGGCCATGCGCCGTCGCGCTGCACGAGCACCGCGGAGTCTCGAACCCACACCACCTCGCCGTCGTCGCGCAGGAAGCGGTACTCGATCTCGAAGCGTTCGCCGCTCCGATCGGTCTTGCGGCCCTCTTCAAGGACGCGGTCCCGGTCATCGGGATGGATCATCTCGGCCCAGGTCTGCGCTCGGGTCATCCACTCCGCCGCCGGGCGCCCCGTCAGCTGCTCGATCCCGGGTGAGACGTACGGCGTCGGATGATCGCCGTTCGGATCGAGACCGTCGGCGAGATACGTGACGACGGGCAGCTCACTGACGAGCTGTCGGTAGCGTTCCTCCGCGTACTTCTGTTGGGTGATGTCGAGCATCACCCCCTGATAGATCGGCCGGCCGCGCAACCCCATCGACACCGGAACCGCCTCGTCGCGAACCCACAGCCATCGACCGTCGGCGCTCCGCAACCGATACTCGCCCATGAACGTCTCTCCGCGCGCCGCGGCGTCCGCCCAGGCTTCGAGGGTCGATGTGCGATCGTCCGGATGGACGTGCCGGCTCCACAGAGACGGGTCGGACATCCACTGATCGGCGGTGAGTCCGAGGAGGCGTTCGATCTGCGGGCTGATGTAGAGCAGCGGCGCTTCGCCGACGCCGTCGGCCGAATCCCAGGTGTAGGCCACCGCGGGCACACGCTCGACCATGGTGCGGTACCGGTTCTCCGCCTCTTGGATCTGTTCCTCGGCTTCCTTCTGCTCCGTGATGTCGTACATGACGCCCCGGGCGCGCGGCGTCTCGCCTTCCGGATCCGTCGAGACCAAGGTGGACTCATCGCGGATCCACACGATCCGCCCGTCCTTCGCGATCATCCGGTAGTCCTGACGGAACGGGGCCCCTGATCGATCAGACCGCTCGGAGGCCGCCACGACGCCGGCGCGGTCATCCGAGTGGATGCGCTCGATCCAGAACGTCGGCGTTGAGACCCACTCCTTCTGGGAATACCCCAGCAGACGCTCGATCTGCGGACTCACGTAGAGGGTCGCGACGTCACCTGCAGGTGCCGACGGATCCCACGTATACGACACCGACGGAACTTGCTCGACCATCGCGCGGTACCGTTGTTCGGTCTCCTCACGGAGCGCGCCCTCGCGTTCAGCGCGTTGGAGGGTGCGAACCGCGAACACGGCGAACGCGGCAGCCAAGATCGCGAACACGGCCAGGACGTCGTCTGCCGCGATCGGTGAGCTTCGTTCCAGCCAGTCGTAGACGCGATCGAACACGTCGAAGGCCACGCCGATGGAGAAGACGGCGAGCGCCACGACTGAGATCACGATCAGATCCCGTCGCGCGCGGGCTGGCTCCTTCGGTCGATCCAGCGCGTCCGTTGGCTCTTTCACAACTCCTTCCCGAAGGGATATCGACGCGCCGACGGGCACCCTGAACAGGGGCGGTCGGGGGCATCCGTCAGTCGCCCGGGTGGTAAGGGTTAGAGCGTGCGGGCTAGTGCGACGGGCGACGTCAGGAACGCGCGAGCTCGAGCATCCGGCGGTAGAGGTGATCTGGCTCGGGTTCGATGTAGTAGTGCTCGAGCGCTGCTGCGAACGGCATCGCGGGGATGTCGGGGCCTCCGATCCGAACGATCGCGCCGTCGAGGTCGAACATCGCCTCTTCGGCGATCGTGGCGGCGATCTCGGCTCCAGCTCCGAACGAACGGTTGTCCTCGTAGACGACCATGGCTTTCGAGGTCTTGCGCACGGATGTGAGGATGGTCTCGACATCGAGCGGCGCGATCGTGCGGACGTCCACCACCTCGACCGAGATCTGTTCGTCTTCCTCGAGACGTTGGGCGGCCTCCAAGCATCGGTGGAGCTCGTAGCCGTACGTGATCACCGACAAGTCCTCGCCCTCGCGCTTCACGTCGGCGACGCCGATCGGCACCTCGAACCACTCGTCGGGCACCTCGCCCTTCACCGCGCGATAGGTCTTCTTGTGTTCGAGGAACAGCACCGGGTCCGGGTCTCGGATCGCGCTTCGGAGCAGTCCCACCGCATCGGCGGGCGTCGCGGGCATCACCACCTTCAGTCCCGGTACGTGTGCGTAGAAGGCCTCGATCGACTGGGAGTGATACAGCGCGCCGTGGATCCCTCCGCCGCATGGAGTGCGGATCACGAGCGGGACGCCGAAATCGCCGTTGGATCGGTACCGGATGCGTGCAGCCTCCGAGACGATCTGGTCGAACGCCGGATGGATGAAGTCGGCGAACTGGATCTCCGCGATCGGGAGCAGGCCGTGCAGCGCCATCCCGATCGCGATCCCCACGATCCCCGATTCGGCCAGCGGTGTGTCGATCACCCGATGTTCGCCGAACTCGGCCATCCAACCATCGGAGACGCGGAAGACTCCGCCGCGTGCGCCGACGTCCTCACCGAGAAGCACGATCCGCTCGTCCGCGGCCATCTCGTCGTGGAGCGCGTCGCGGATCGCGGTGACGACGTTCTTCTCGGTCATGCGTCCTCGGCGAACACGTGCCTCAGCGACGTCGCCGGGTCGGGGTCGGGGGCTTCCCACGCGGAGGCGATGTGGCCATCGATCTCCACCTTGATTTCTGCCCGGAGGGCCTCTTGCCCTGCGTCGTCCAGGACCTCGTGCTTGGAGAGGTAGCGGCCGAACTCCACCAGCGGATCGTGGTGCCGGGCTTCCTCGACCTCCTCGCGACTGCGGTAGCCGCGATCGTCGTCGTCGGAGGTATGCGGCTGGAACCGATACGTTTTGCACTCGATCAGAGTGGGCCCCTGTCCTGCGCGGGCGCGGTCGTGCGCGAGCTTCATCGCTCGATAGCAGGCGAGCACGTCGTTCCCGTCCACCACCACTCCGGGAAACCCATAGCCTTCGGCGCGCGAGGCCACGTCTTGGATCGCCATCTGTTTCGACTGGGGCACGCTGATCGCGTAGTGGTTGTTCTCGCAGACGAAGATCACCGGGAGCTTGTGGATGCCGGCGAAGTTCAAGCCCTCGTGCCAGTCGCCCTCACTGGTCGCCCCGTCGCCGAACCAGGTGGAGACGACGGCGTCCTCACCTCGGTATTTGACGGCGTAGGCGATACCCACCGCATGCGGGATCTGCGTGGCGATCGGGGAGGAGCCGGTGATGATGCCGAGACGTCGAGAACCCCAGTGAGCGGGCATCTGTCGCCCACCGGAAGACGGATCCCCGGCCTTGGAGAAGATACCCAGGAAGACCTCGTACGGCGTCATGCCGGCGACGAGGACTACAGCGAGGTCGCGGTAGTAGGGGAGCCAGATATCCGTCCCTCGGCGCATCGGCCATGCGGTCCCGATCTGACAGCCTTCGTGTCCCGACACCGGAACGACGAAGGGCGCGCGACCCATGCGGTTCTGTCTGAAGGCCGCCTCGTCGATCAATCTGGCCACAACGGCAATCCGGTACATAGCCAGCAGATCGTCGTTGGTCAATCCGGGCTCGTCGTGGGGGGTCTGGGTCACCCGGGTCGACAAGTCGCGTCTCCTCGCACCGTTCGCCGAGTCTATCCGTTTCCCCGGCCGTTTCCCCGGCCGTTTCCCGCGGTCGTCTCGTACCCTGGAACCCATATGAGCGTGATCACTCCCAACGTCGTCGAGGTAACGGACGCGGACTTCGAGTCGGTCGTCGTCGAGGAGTCGAAGACCCGCCCGGTGGTCGTCGATCTCTGGGCTGCGTGGTGTGGACCGTGCCGAACCCTCGGCCCGATCCTCGAGAAGGTGGCCGCAGAGCGGGATGGTGCGTTCCTGCTGGCGAAGCTCGACGTGGATGCGAACCAGGTCGGCAACGCGTTGTTGCAAGCGGTCCAGAGCCAAGGGATCCCGACGGTCGTCGCGTTCCGAGACGGCGAACCCGTGAGCATGTTCATCGGCGCTTACCCCGAGCAGGAGGTCAACACCTTCATCGACCAGCTGCTCCCGACCGAGGCCGAACTGGTAGCTGAAGAGGCGCTGGCGGAAGAGGCTTCGGGCGATCTCGAAGGCGCCGAAGACGGATATCGCGAGGCGCTCGAGAAGGATCCTGGCAACAAGGAGGCCGCAGTCGGGCTTGCCCGAGTCCTGGCGGAGGGTGGCGATCTGAAGCGTGCCCGTGAGCTGATCGCCCCGCATCTTCCCGACGCGGAGGCTGAACGAGTGGCTTCGTTGATCCGGCTGCGCGAATGGGCGAGCGCCGAGGGCGACACCGCTCTGGACATCGCGAAGCGTCATGCGGCCGCCGGTGAGACGCGTCAGGCTCTGGAAGAGATGTTGGCGGCGCTGATCGAAGATCGGGACGCCGCGCGTCAGGCGATGGTCGATGTTTTCGCCGTGCTCGGCGACGAAGAACAGCTCGTCATCGACTTCCGCCGCAAGCTGACCAACGCGCTGTATTGACCGGTCGGCGGCTCGATCCCGCGCCTCGTCAAACGCCGATCACCGACGACTGCACATGAGCGAGATCTCGAGGGAACTCGATCGGTGCGGACGTGAGGTTTAGCCCGAACACATCGGCTAGGTGTGCTTCGACGAGCGGTCGCATCTCTGCGACGGAGACCCCTCGCCCGGCCAGTTGGCTGAGTGACGTCACACCGTGGTCGGTCAGCCCACATGCCACGATCCCCTGGAACCAGGACAGGTCCGTGTCGCAGTTCACCGCGAATCCGTGCAACGTGACGCGAGCTCGCATGAGTCGCACGCCGATCGCACAGACCTTTCGTTCTCCCGACCACACGCCGGTCTGCACGTCCGCGCGACGATGCAGATCTATGCCGATGTCGGCCCCCGACCGGATCACGACTTCCTCCAAGCGTCGAAGATGCGCGGCCGCGTCGGGACTCGCTCCCAGGTCCAGGATGGGATAGCAAACGAGCTGCCCGGGTCCGTGGAACGTGAAGGAACCACCGCGGTCGATCCGATGGACCTCCGCGCCGCGTTCGGTCACTTGATCGGGCGCCCACAGGAGCTCTTCGGGCTTCGCGCGACGTCCGGCTGTGAAGACCGGAGGGTGTTCGAGCAAGATGACGGTGTCCGGGATGTCGCCGGCGAGCCTTCGTTCGGCGAGGCGATGCATCGCATCGTTTGCCGGCCCGTAAGGGATCGGGTCTTCCGGGCGGATCAGCCAGCCCGGCCGCATGCTAAAGCCCGAGGTCCTCTGCCCAGTCCCAGGTCTCCAGGTTCTCCTTCACTCGCGCCAGGAACTGCGAGGCGAGCGCGCCGTCGATCACGCGGTGATCCCAGGACATGGAGATGTAGACCATGTGGCGGATCGCGATCGCATCGTCGATCACGACCGGGCGTTTCTCGATCGCGTCGAACGCCAGGATCGCGGTGTTCGGCGTGTTGATGATCGGGACGGAGAGTATCGAACCGAACGGGCCCGGGTTCGTGATCGAGAATGTCGCTCCCTGGACCTCATCGGGCAGCAACTTCTTGCTGCGAGCGCGGGTCGCCAGGTCGTTGATGGTCCGAGCGATGCCCACCAGGTTCATCGTGTCGGCGCTCTTCACAACCGGGACGATCAATCCGTCCTCGTACGACACCGCTATCCCCAGGTTCACGAAATGCCGGACGATGATCTCTTCACCACGCAGCTCCGTGTTCACCATGGGGTAGGTCAGCAGCGCCTCTGAGACCGCGCGCGCTACGAACGGCGTGTAGGTGAGGCCAAAGCCCTCGCGGGCAGCGAACGCGTCCTTCGTCCGCTCGCGCACGCGGACGACCTGCTCCATGCTGACCTCGACCATGTTCCAGGCGCGGGCCGTCGTCTGCAACGAGCCAACCATGTGCGTGGCGATCGCCTTGCGGATGTGCGACATGGGTACGACCTCTTCGCCCGACCCCGCAACGCCTGGCCCCGGAACCGCCCGCAACACCGGGGCCCGCGTCCCGGCAACGGCGGCAGGCGCCGAGGCTCCACCCGCCACGACCGCGTCCATCAGATCCTTCTTCGTGATCCGCCCCCCCGTCCCGCTTCCGGTGATCCGCGACAGATCCACGTGATGCTCCTCCGCCAACTTCCGAACCAGCGGCGAAAGAATCTGCGACCGCGGCCCCCGATCCACCATTGAAGGAGCGGAGGCCGCAACTGGGACGGCTGGCGCCGCAGGGGGCGGGGCAGAGGCGGACCCTGGAGCCGCGGCGCCGACCACGTCCGAAGGGGCAGGGGATCCCGCCGCGGCGGAATAGTCCGCCGGCGCCTCGTCCCCGGAGGCAGCGCCTGCCCCCGCGGCCGCAGCCCCGTCCCCCGAGTCGATCTCCGCGAGCTGCGTCCCGACGGCAACGGTGGTGCCCTCCTGCACGAGGATCTTCGTCACCACGCCGGACACGGGCGAGGGCACCTCGGTGTCGACCTTGTCCGTCGAGAGCTCGTAGAGCGGCTCGTCGGCCTCGATACGGTCGCCCTCCTGCTTCAGCCACTTGAGAATGGTGCCCTCGACGATCGTCTCGCCGAGCTGCGGCATCTGGATGGACGTCACGTTCTTTCCCCCTTGCAGATCACCATGCGGACAGGCGGTCGACCGCCGCCTCGATGTCGGACACCTGGGGAAGGAACGCATCCTCGAGCGGTGGAGAGAACGGCACCGGAACATTCGGTGGTGCCAGGCGCATCACCGGCGCATCCAGGTGCTCGAACGCCCGTTCCGCGATCACGGCCGCAACCTCGGCGCCGACCCCCAGGAACCGGTAGGACTCGTACAGCACGAGCGCGCGCGACGTTTTCTCGATCGAGCGCAAGATGGTGTCCTCATCGAGCGGGACGATCGAGCGTAGGTCGACGACCTCCGCATCCACGCCCCGCGCGGACAGGTTCTCCGCCGCCTCCAACGCCTTGTGCACCATGGCGCCGTACGTCACGATCGTCACGTCGGTGCCCTCGCGCTTCACGGCCGCTTTGCCGAGCGGTACCAAGAGATCTTTGTCCTCCGACACGTTCTCCTTGATGCGCCGATAGATCCATTTGTGCTCGAGATACACGACGGGATTGTCGTCGCGGATGGCCGATTTCAACAAGCCCTTCGCATCGGAGGGGAACGCGGGGCAGACGACCTTGAGGCCGGGCTCATGCGCGAACCACGGTTCGGGATTCGTCGAGTGGAAGTTCGACGCGCGCACGCCGCCCCCCGAAGGCGCGCGCAACACAACCGGGAGCGGCACGCCGCTGCGGTAGTGATACCGCGCGAGCGTCGTGGTGATCTCATCGAATCCGGAGGTCATGAAGTCCGCGTACTGGAACTCCGCAACGGGGCGCAGCCCCTCCATCGCGGAGCCGATCGCGGTGCCAACGATCGTCTCCTCGGCGATCGGCGTGTCTATGACGCGATCCGCGCCGAAGTGCTCGATGAATCCCTCGGTGACCTTGAACGCCCCGCCGTATGCGCCGATGTCCTCACCCAGCAGGTAGACACGCTCGTCACGCTCCATCTCTTCCCAGAGCGCTTCCGCGATCGCGACCAAGTAGGTGGCTTGACCGTCGTCGCTCCGCTTGCCTCGCGGCTCGGCGCCGTGGCCGGCCGCGCCGGCATCGACCTGTTTCGTCGCCATCAGCCGGTCTCCGTTCCGCCGTTGCGCCCGGCCTCGCTCGTCCAGTACCCGTCCTCGACCCAGAGTCCCTTGGTCACGTCGCCCGGCTCGGGGAACGGCGAGGCCTGCGCGAACGCATATCCCTCGTCGAACTCCTTCCCCACGTGCTCCTGGACCTCGGCGATGTCTTCCTTCGTCATGACGCCTTCAGCCAGCAAGTACTCCTCGAAGTTCTTCACGGGGTCCTTCTCGGCCATGTAGTGCTCAAGCATCTCCTCCGGCATGTATTTGGCCGGGTCGTGCCCGGCATGGCCACGCCATCGGAGCGACACCGACTCGATGAGGGATGGTCCGCCACCTTCGCGCGCGCGTTCGATCGCGTCCCGAGCCGCTTCATAGACCTCCAGGACATCGCCGCCGTCGACACGGATACCCGGCATCCCGTAGCCGACGGCGCGCTCCGCGATCGTCGGCACGTGGAACTCCAAGGGATTCGGGGTGGAGTAGGCGAACTGGTTGTTGTTCACGACCCAGACCACGGGAAGTTGGTGAACCGCGGACCAATTGAGCGCTTCGTGCCATCGGCCGTTCGACGTCGAACCGTCGCCGCAGATGGCCATCGCGATGCGCCGATCTCCGGCCCGCTTATAGGCGAGCGCCGCTCCACA
>JAYUAK010000297.1:0-9123 GCA_043741335.1 Actinomycetota bacterium | reverse complement strand
TGTTCGGCTCGGACTACGACGCCGGTGCCGCGTGGCTCCGGATCATGTTGATCGGCCAGACCGTGAACGTCAGCGTCGGCGCGGCCGGCTTCATCCTGATCATGGTGGGGCGGACCACGTGGGATCTGACGGTCTACGCGTCGTCGTTCGTCCTCGACCTCGCGATCGCGCTCCTGCTGGTGCCGCACCTTGGCCCGAAGGGCGCGGCGATCGCGCAGGCGACGACGCTCGTCTTCTCGAATGCCTTCCGGCTGTACCTCGTTTGGCGGTTCGTGCACATCCAACCGTACGATCGGAACTACGCGCGCCTGCTGATCCCCGCGGCGCTTGGCGCGGCCGTGATGCTCGGCGTTCACGGCGTCTTTCAAGGGCCGAAGTGGGCGCTGGATCTGCTCGGCACCGGCTTGATCGGCGGGCTCGTGTACTACACGGCGTTCTTGCTGTTCGGGCTGACGCCGACCGAGAAAGGCGCGGTCATGCGGGCGCTCAACCGCGGCACGGGTTCCAGCCGACAGTAGTATCGACATCGGTCAGCCCGCATCGCCGCGAACCAGGAGGCCACCACGGACATCTCCGCGTCACCCGACCCGATCACCGATCCCAGCGGTTATCAGAACCTCCTGCTCTCCTTGTTGGGAGACGACGATGCCGCGGCCGTGCAGGCCCGGACGCCGCCGGCGCTTCGGCAGCTGGCCGCCGAGGCCGGACCGCATCTGCCGCTGCGCCCCGAACCCAAGGAATGGTCTGCGCTGGAGTGCATGGCGCACATCGTGGACGCGGAGATCGTCATGTCGGGCCGGTACCGCTGGGTGCTGGCCCACGACGAGCCGGCGATCTTGGGCTACGACCAGGATCTCTGGGTGGATCGGCTCCACGCCGACGAAACAGA
Organism: Actinomycetota bacterium; assembly: GCA_043741335.1. Taxonomy (GTDB): domain Bacteria; phylum Actinomycetota; class UBA4738; order UBA4738; family HRBIN12; genus JBBQVZ01. Next base: position 8,234 of record JAYUAK010000297.1, on the reverse strand, counting down.
CACCGAAGGTCTGCTCGAGCTGTTCGATGCGCTCCGGCTGGCCAACGTGACGCTCTGGCAGCGAACGCCCGCCGAGCAACGGCAGCGGATCGGCATGCACGCCGAGCGCGGCCCCGAAAGCTATGAGCTGTCGTTCCGCATGATCGCCGGCCACGATCGGTTCCACATGGCGCAGGCACGGCGCGCGCTGGTAGAGCTCCGCGGCGCCTGATCGCCCAACGGAATTGCGGGGGTGCCTCAACCCCAGGTTCATCCCAGGATCGCGGCCAGTATTGCCGCAGCGCTCTGCTTGTCGAGGGGCTCGTTGCCGTTGCCGCATTTCGGCGACTGGACGCACGAGGGGCATCCGCGTGAGCAGGGACACTGCTTGATCGCCTCCAGCGTTGCGGCGAGCCACCGGTCGGCCGTCCGGAACCCTCGCTCGGCGATGCCCGCCCCTCCCGGATAGCCGTCGTAGATGAAGATCGTGCAGAGACCGGTGTCCGGATGCAGCGGCGTCGACACGCCGCCCACGTCCCAGCGATCGCACGTCGCCACGAGCGGGAGAAGTCCGATCGCGGCGTGCTCCGCCGCGTGGACCGCGCCGGGGAGGTCGCGCGTGGAGACGGCTGCTCGATCGATCACGGCTTGCGGAATGGTCCACCACACCGCCTTCGTCTCCAGATGTTGTGGTGGAAGAGGCAAGGGGATCTCGTCGATCACGTCGTTCGTCGACACCAGCTTCTTCACGTAGCTCACGATCTGGTTCGTGACGCGCACCGTTCCGAAGTAGGCATCGGCATCGCCGGTCCTTCCGTTCTCGATCGCCTCCACCACGGCGATGTCGGTGATGTCGCGCGACTGCGTGTAGAAGTCGGGGTCGGCCTCGTTCACGACCGCGACGCGCGTGACCAGATCGAGCTCCTCCACGAGGTATTGCTCGCCTTGATGCAGATAGACGGCTCCCGGGTGCAGCGTGGCGTAGGCCCGATGCTCATCGGCGGTGCCGAGCAACTCGCCGGTGTCACCGATCACGATCGAATAGATGTGACCCGCGCCGGCGCGGATGTCGACCGCGCGATGCGGTGACTCGCGGCCGCGATCGTTCCAAGAATCCCTGCGGCGCATCAGCTCTCCTCGGTCGACCATCCGCTCGATCGCGGCCGAGACATCTGCTGCGTCGCCGAAGAAGCCGAGCTCATCGTCCCGCAACGGAAGCTCGCGGGCCACGCATCGCAGATGCGGTTCCAGCACGTACGGGTTCGTGGGATCGATGACGGCCGCCTCGGGCGGTTTGTCGAAGAGGTCTTCGGGATGATGCACCAAGTACTGATCGAGTGGGTCGTCCTGCGCGACCAGGATCGCCAGCGAGTCGGTGTCTCGACGGCCCGCGCGTCCCGCCTGTTGCCACATGGACGCGCGTGTGCCCGGATAGCCCGTGAGCACGGCAGCGTCGAGCGACCCGATGTCGATCCCCAGCTCGAGCGCGTTCGTCGAGGCAACGGCGAGCAGCTCGCCGTTGGCCAGCTCGCGCTCGATCTTCCGGCGGTCCTCAGCCAGATAGCCGGCTCGATACGACTTGATCCGCGCCCGCTTCTGCGCGTCCCCCACGTCGCGCCGCGCGAACTCGGCTAGCAGCTCTGCGGCTCGCCGAGATCTGGCGAACCCGATCGTTCGAATGTCGTCTTGCACCAAGCGCGAGACCAACCACGACGCTTCGGTCAACGCGCTCCTTCGGGCGCCGGAATCGTCATCGATGATCGGAGGATTCCACAGCGCGAACAGCTTCTCGCCCGAAGGCGCGGCATCGGCCAGGACCTCGTCGTACTCCAAGCCGGTCAGTCGTGTCGCCAACTCGCTCGGGTTGCCGATCGTCGCGCTTGCCAACATCCACCGCGGCGAACCGCCGTAGTGGGCGACCAGTCGACGGAGCCTTCGCAGCGTCATAGCCACGTGCGACCCGAACACCCCGCGACACACGTGCGCCTCGTCGACAACGACGAGCGACAGGCGGAAGAAGAAGTCGGCCCACCGAGCGTGGTCGGCCAAGAGCGCCAGATGCAGCATGTCCGGGTTGGTCATGACGAGGTTGGCGTTCTTGCGGATAAGCGGGCGCTCGGCACGCGGCGTGTCGCCGTCGTACACGGCCGCCTTCAGCTGCGGGATCTTGAGCGCCCGCACCGCCCTCAGCTGGTCTCGCGCAAGGGCTTTGGTGGGGAATAGGTAGAGCGCGGTCGAGGTCGGGCGTTCGACGGCCTCGGCGGCGAACGCCAGGTTGTAGACCAGGGTCTTGCCGCTCGCGGTGCCGGTCGCCATGACCAGGTTCCGGTCGGCAGCGAGCACCTCGAGCCCGTCGGCCTGGTGCGGATAGACGCCCCGGACGCCGATCAGCTCCATCCGATCCTGCACGAGGGACGGTATCCATCCGGGGAACGGGCGGACCTCGGGGCTCCTCGCCGGCAGCCCGCGGACGTGCACGAGCGAACGTGCGACCTCCTTATCCGCCGTCAGCGACGTGAGGAACGCGCGAGGGTCCACGGCGCGATGCTACTTGCGCGCGTCCGCCGGCTCCCCCGAGGGTTCCACGAGCTCGGCGTGCGGAGCGCGGAACCCGTCCCGGAGCAGCCGGGGCAGCCGCTTCCGGTCGCCGATCAGGATCCAGAGTCCGAGCGCCATGTAGACGACGCCGACCGAGATGCGTTCCACCCCGTGCAGCGACTCCGGAACCACCGCTCCCAGGATGAACTGCGCCCAGAACAGACCGAAGAGGAACCAGGCCTCCCTGATCGACAACGAGAGGTTCGAGAGCACCGCGAGCGCGAAGAACGACTGCGCCGCCGTGAGGAGCAACTCCTCCCGCTGCACCGCTGCTATCGGGAGCCCGTGTAGCCCGCCCGCGGCGATCGAGAACACGATCGGCAGCGTGCCGACCAGGAGCGTCCACTGGTTCACCTTCGACGACACGAGTGTGCCGAGGCCGGCGTTCGTGTTGAGCCGCCAAGCGTAGAGCCCGGCGACGAGGAGCTCCGGCGCCTCCGAGGCAAGCGGCGCCAGCCACTGCACCAGGAAGAACTCGCTGATCCCAACGTCGGCGCCCGTCTCGACCAGTGCGTGGGCGAACGGCTCGGCCACGAGGAGGATGACGGCCGCGGCGAACACGAACATGGCAACGATCCACGATCGTCGCGCGCCCCTCGAGAAGGTGCCAAGGTACCGGGCGGGTCCTACGAGATGCGGCTCCTCGGTCGGAGCCCCCGACACTCGGATCGTGTAGAACACGAAGATCGTGATCAGGACCACGGCGTCGATCGGCGTGATCGAGTGCTTGAGCGGCAGGCTCAGCGAGTAGACGGTCGCGACGGCCAGGTAGGCGAGCTCGATCGAGTGCTCCCGGTCGAGGCGGATGCCGTCCCATCGACGCGCGGCCTGCGCTCCCTCGACACGCCGGATCTTCAGCCAGGCGATGAAGACGACCATCGACCATCCGATCCCGATCAGCAACCGGTTCGCCCCCGTCATGTTCGCCAGCGCGAGCGAACACGGCGACTCGGTCCCACCACCGCCGAGCGGAAGACACGCGGGACCGGTGGCCTCGAACGAATTCCCGCCCTGCCACGCGAAGACGAAGTCCACCGCGTACTCCGGCAACACGGCGATCAGCGCCAGCACGGCGATGGCCAAACCGGCCGAGATGTCGAGTTGAGCGGCCTCGGCGGCCCACGAGAGGATGAAGGCCGATCCGACGATGCCGAGCCCGAAGATCAGCGCTTCTATCGGGTGGGCGAGGTCCCCGCCGGCCGTCGCGAGCACGATGCCCGGGACGGTCACGGCGACGGCTGTTGCTAGCGCCAGGATCTGTCGCAGGGGATTGATGTCGTCGGGTCGATCGAACTCGGTCGTCAGCGGCTCCTCCAGCCTTCCGGCCGAAGGTCTCGTCCCCGCCGACCGCGGGAGGTCGCCGGGTCGCGTCGCACGACCGTGATGACGGCGGGCCTCTGTCGGACTACTCCCCTTCGAAGCATCCACCGTAACAGAGGGATGGGAGAATCCGGCGCATGGTTTGGGTGCTGATCGCCCTGTCGTTCGTGATCATCTTGGCCGGGGCCGAGCTCTTCACGAACGGCGTCGAATGGATCGGAGAAGGCTTCGGCCTGTCCGAGGGGGCGGTGGGATCGGTGCTCGCAGCCGTCGGCACCGCGCTGCCGGAGACCCTCCTGCCCCTGGTGGCGATCCTCTCCGGTCATCACGCGGGGGAGGAGATCGGGACCGGCGCCATCCTCGGTGCGCCGTTCATGCTGACCACGCTCGCAATGGTCGTGATCGGGGTCGCCGTGTTGGTCTCTTCGCGAGGTGGCCGTCGCAGCACGGATCTGACGTTCGACGTCCCCGTGATCCGCCAGGACCTCGGCTACTTCCTGGTGATGTACGCGCTGGCCATGGTCGCGGGGTTGTTGAACAACAAGCCGTTCGACTACGGGCTGGTCATCGTGCTGTTCGTCGGCTACGTGTACTACGTGCGCCGTCACTTCCAATCTCCTGGAGAACCCCAGGTCGAGAAGGAAGCGCAGAACGAGATCAAGCCGCTCCACGTGTGGAACGCTCGCCGCCGTTTCAAACGGTCGTTGCCCGTGTGGACCAAGGACGCGTCGACGGCGGCCCCGTTCGTGCAGGTGGCGATCGCGCTCGGGTTGATCATCGGGGGCGCCGAGCTCTTCATCGGGTCGGTGGACGACATCGCCAACCTGTTGGGCGTGTCGCCGCTCGCGTTCGCGCTGCTGGTGGCTCCGGTCGCCACCGAGCTCCCCGAGAAGTTCAACAGCGTGCTCTGGATCCATCGCGGTAAGGACACACTGGCGCTCGGCAATATGACGGGGGCGATGGTGTTTCAGTCCTCGTTCCCGGTCGCGATCGGCCTGTTGCTCACGCCGTGGAAGCTGGAGGGTCCGGCACTGGTGGCTGCGATCGTCGCGCTGGTGGCAGGATCGGTCCTTTGGCTCCAGGTCCGCTTCAGGCGCAGGCTGACCGGGAGGATGCTCCTGCTGCAGGGGATCTTGTACGTCGGCTATGTGATCTACGTGATCACCCAGCTCTGAGAGGGGTGCTAGATCTCGTTCGCGGTGGGGCTCACCGGGATGTGCTTCTTGAGGAGGATGCCGTCGCTCTTCACGTCCGCGAAGATCGCAGCCTTCTCCGACGACAGGAAGACGACCGAGAGGCCTCCCTGTGTCCCCGTCGAGCCGGGCAGCACGATATTCGTCACACCCTTGGGGTTGATGTGCGAGGACGTGTAGGCCAGCTGCACCACTTCGTCGAACGGCACGGTCGTCTGGACGTTTCGCATGCCAGATGCGATCCACGTGAACAAGGAGCTCTGATCCGCCTGGAAGGCCGCACGGAATGCGGCCAGCGAGGCGAGCAATACCCGCCCGCCGTTCTCGGAGCGCGCGAAGTCGCCGCCGCTCAGGCTGTGCCGGTCGCGCGAGAACGCCAACACCTGCTGGCCGGTGAGCGTCTGCACGCCCGGCTCGAAGTCGGCTCCTGAATACGAGTCGTGCATCGAGAACGGGACGTCGATCGTCAAGCCGCCGAGGTTGTCGTAGAGCTGCGTCAGGCCCCAGAACGTCGTGATCGCGTAGTAGTCGATCTTCAGGCCCGAGATGCTCTCGACCGTTTGCACCAGCAGAGCGGGTCCGCCGTACACGAGCGACGCGTTGATCTTGCTGGTGCCGCGGCCCGGGATCTCGACCCACGAGTCGCGAGGGATCCCGATGATGGTCGCCTTGTGCTTGTCGGGGTTGATCGACACCACGTGGATCGAGTCGGCCAACGAGTGTGTGACGTCCTCACCCAGCCTCGCGCCACTGCCGACGACCAGCAGCACGATCGGCGTGGTGCCTGTGAGCGAGGGCGCATATCCGGCGTGCGCTTTGCCGATCACGACACCGGCTTGCGCGGACGCCGGCGCGATCGCACCGAGCGTGCCGAGCGCGGAACCGGCCACCCACGCCACGAGCGCCGTGACTCCGACGACCGCGCGTCGTCGCCCCGTCACGACGGGCTCCCCGTAGGCGTCGCCGAGGCGGTTGCCGTGGGGATGTCGTTTCGCAGCACGCGGAACGAGATGACCTTCCACACTCCATCCACCTGCTGGAACACGAACTGACCCTCGCTGTTGATCTGCAGGTCGCCGCCGGCCTTGTCGCTACCTGTGGCCTGGAAGTTGACGATCGCGACGACCGAGAACGGTTGATCCTTCTGGTCGAACAGCACTTTCGTCTTCAACAAGCCGGTCACGGGCAGGATCGTGTCGAACGTGTCACCGGCACCGGTGCCCGCGGTGAGCGTGTCCACCTCTTGTTGTGCCTCGGTGCTCGCACCCGTGTCGAACAGATCCCAGACGTCGCCGTAGGACCCTGCCTGCCAGTTACCGGGATCCAGGAACGCGCCGATGTACAGTTTGTTCATCGCCTGCTTGACCTCGTCGGCAGATGTCTTCGCGGTGGTCTTCAGCGTGGCGATCTTGGTGCCGGCCCGGGTCGGCACGGCGATGACCTTGGCCATCGTGAACGCGAAGTCCGGCGTAGGCGGCGTCGACGACCCGAAGCCGAGGTCCGGAAGCGCACCCCTGCCGCCGAGCAACAGGAAGCCAAGCACCACCGCGACAACGAGCACCCCACCGAGGATGAGGTATGCGGGCTTGATGCGAGCAGAGCTGGATGCGTGTCGCCCGTCTGCCAAAACGTCGACCAGCGTACGGGCCGCTCGCGTCCAACCACAACCGTCGCCGTGTGAGGAAGTCATGAAGGTGACGACGGGTCGCGATCGTGGGTCGGTAGGATGGCGGCGTTGACGGTGCGCCGGGAAGTCTGGTCGGCAGGACAGAGTGAGCTGACGCCATGACCGACCCCGACATTCCTGGGAATGGCCTCCGGGCACCGTTTTCCCGTTCGAACCGGCTCGTTCCACGCGTGGTGCTTCGGCCCCTCCAAGAGTTCCTGCGGACGTCCACGTCGGGAAGCCTCCTGTTGTTGGGTGCGGTCCTCATCGCGTTGGTCTGGGCGAACACTCCGTGGCACGACGGGTACGACCGTCTCTGGCACACCGCGCTCTCGGTCCACCTCGGTGACTGGCGGCTGGACGAGGACCTGCGTCACTGGGTGAACGACGGGTTGATGACGTTCTTCTTCCTGTTGGTCGGGTTGGAGATCAAACGCGAGGTGACGACCGGTGAGCTGCGCGAATGGAGGGCGGCGGCCCTCCCGATGATCGCGGCGTTGGGGGGGATGGTCGTTCCCGCTCTCGTCTACGTAGCCATGAACGCCGGTGGTCCCGGTGCGGGTGGCTGGGGCGTCCCGATGGCGACCGACGTGGCGTTCGCATTGGGTGCCCTGACGCTCGCGACCCGTTTCGCCCCGCCCAACCTGAAGCCGTTCCTGCTGACGCTTGCCATCGTCGATGACATCGGCGCCATCGTGGTGATCGGGGTGTTCTACTCGGGCGGCGTCCGGCTGGCGCCGCTCGGTGTGGCCGCGCTCCTCCTTCTGGCGATCGCCGGGCTCAGTCGCCTCCACGTGCGCGCGGTACTTGTCTACGCAGTATTGGGCGCGCTGGTCTGGTACGCGGTGCTGCGATCCGGTATCCACCCGACCATCGCCGGCGTGGCTCTCGGGTTGCTCACTCCGGCCGTCCCGTTCCAGCGACCGCGGGCCGTCAGCGACGAGGCTCGTCGAACGGCCGATCAGACCGTCGACGACCCGCACCCGCCGGACGCCGACGCGCATTGGTGGTTGCGACTCGCCTGGCTCTCGACGGAGGCGGTGTCGCCTCTCGCGCGCGTGGAGCACGCGCTGCTTCCGTGGTCGAGCTTCGTGATCCTGCCGCTCTTCGCACTCGCCAACGCAGGCGTCGCGCTTTCGGGAAGCGCGCTCCATCACGCCGCGACCGGCCGTGTCGCGCTCGGCATCGTTTTGGGATTGGTGCTCGGCAAGCTGGCAGGCGTATGGCTCGCGAGTGTCATTGCGGTGAGGCTGGGAGTCGGGAAGCTCCCGGCAGGCGTGGGATGGGGGGCGTTGGCCGGCTTGGCGGCCACGGCGGGCCTCGGCTTCACGGTGTCGCTCTTCGTCGCCGATCTGGCGTTCGACGACGCGGCGTTGTTGGAGCAGGCGAAGATCGGGATCCTCGCCGCGTCGCTCATGGCCGGCCTGCTCGGGTACGTGTTGCTGCGCCGCGCAGCCCGAGATCGAACTGTTCCCGTC
>JAYUAK010000296.1:0-1545 GCA_043741335.1 Actinomycetota bacterium | reverse complement strand
TCTTGGCGCGTGCCGAGGAGGTCCTAACCGAGATCAAAGTGGCGAAGGGACTCTCGGAGCCGCACGCCGCCGTCTTGGCGGCGCTACGGATCCGTTTGAAGGGCGATCCGGGCGGGAACCTCGATGACCTCATGGCCGCAGCGGAAGATCCCGATGGCACGAAGCTCGACGACGTATTCGAGCAATCGCAGACAAAGCCCTCTCCGTCCTTCGACGACCTCTTGTCGAAGGACGAGAAGCCGAAGCGCTCGCTCGACGACCTCCTGGGCTGACTTTCTTGTGTTTGGGGCCGGTCTGCGGCAGCATTCCCTCCACGAGAGGAAGGAGGTGGTCCAACTGCACATACAGCATGAGACCCTCGAGGTGACTGGCTGCTGAGCCGTCCCTTGCGGGCTGGGGTACCACCTCACCCGCGTGCCGGAGAGCCCGGCAGAATCTCAACCAGCTCACCAACCTCACAGGCTCCGGCTGGTCTACCGGACGAAACCTCGTCAGAGGACCGACGTGCCTGAGAGGCGCCAAGCGATGAACGGACCGGGCCCGCACTCAGGCCCGGTCCGTTCACGTCATGGCCACATCCCGGGCGACCCGACCTCCTGCCAACCGCTGTCGACGACGAGCGCGTGCCCGCGGTTCTTCATCTCGACGATCTCGGTGACGCCCGCGTTGCGCTTCTGACGCTTGTACGACGCGTTCGCGATCGCCCACGGAACGGTGTTGTCCTTCTCTCCCGAGATGATCAGCAGCGGACCACGATCGGGAGTCGCGTTCGCACGCTCGACCTGCTCGGCCTCGTGCTCGGTAATGGTCGTCGCGTCACCCATCTCGGCTCCTCGTCGTGGGAGCCTGAAATCCTACGACTCGCCACTAGGGAGTGAAGGTGACCTCTATGTCCTTCATGCGTAGTAACAGATGATGCGGGTTGGTCGGCGATGGCTCGAAGTCATAGCGCTCGTAGAAGGCGCGCGCGCTGTAACCCCGGGGTCGTGCACGGGTCGTTGCACACCGCGATCGGGTAGAAGTCTCCAGGCAGATCCGGCACGGTGAACGAAACGCGCATCTCGAACCAATCCACCTGCGTGTACGGATCGATCGAGACCACCCCGAGCCGGATCACCCCATGGGGGACCGCATGGCCCTTGCGGATCGCGGCGCCGTTTGTGAGCAGGAACGCGTAGAAGGGACCGCGCTCCAGAAGCGCCTGCTGCTTCCCTTTGAGGTACACATACGCTTCGCTGGTCGCCTCTCGCCGGGCAGGAAACGCGTCAGCTTGTTGCGAACGCGAGAAGTCGCGTGAAGTCGCCCGTCCTGTCGACGTCACGAAGAGCCTCGAGGTAATTGGCGCGCGTTGGCCCGGCATCCACGAGCGCAGACCCCGCTCCCCAACTGAGTCGCGACCCATCGAGGGCATCCACGACGATGTCTGCAGCGAGCCGCGCGTGGCGACCATTCCCGTTCGGAAACGGATGGATCCAGACGAGGTCGTAATGGAAGCGCACCGCCAACTCTTGTGCGGGCCACGGAAGCCGCTCGGGGTCGCGGGCT
>JAYUAK010000295.1:0-1549 GCA_043741335.1 Actinomycetota bacterium | reverse complement strand
TCCTGGCCGAACCAGGGCATCTCTTCCTTCGCGTGCTTCTCGTTGAACTCGATCACGTCCTTCAGCGACTTCACCGGCGCTCCGGGCCCGAGCCGTGCGAGATAGGCGTTCAGATCCGCTTTCAGCTCGAAGCGGAGGACCAGCGACTCGGCGTCGCCGATCTTGTCCATGTTCGGGATGTCGGCCGGGTCGATCAGCTCCGCACCCTGCTTCTTCATGGCGAGGAGCGCCTCGCTCATCACGGCGTCCACGCTGTCGAGGAAGCCGAAGTAGTTCCGCGCGACGCCGATCCGCGCCCCCTTCAGACCGCCCGGTTCGAGGAACGCCGCGTAGTTGAGCGCCGCCTTCCGTCCGGGCGCCGCCGTGGCGTCGTCGTCCGCATCCTGCCCGGCGAGGGCGCCGAGGAGGATGGCAGCATCGAGGACGGTGCGCGCCATCGGGCCGGGCGTGTCCTGCGAGTGGGAGATCGGGATGATGCCGCTCCGGCTCAGGAGTCCGACCGTCGGCTTGATCCCGACGATTCCGTTCGCGGAAGAAGGGCTCACGATGGAGCCGTCTGTCTCGGTGCCGACGGCGACCGCGCAGAGGTTGGCCGCCACGGCCACGCCCGAGCCCGAGCTCGAGCCGCACGGGTTGCGGTCCAGCGCGTAGGGGTTCTTCGTCAGGCCGCCGCGCCCGCTCCATCCGCTCGTGGAGGTGCTGGAGCGGATGTTGGCCCACTCGGAGAGGTTCGTCTTCCCGAGGACGACGGCGCCTGCCTCACGCAGCCTCCGGACGACGAACGCGTCTTTGGACGGCTTCGAGCCGAGGAGGGCGAGCGATCCGGCGGTCGTGGCCATCCGGTCAGCGGTGTCGATGTTGTCCTTGATCAGGACGGGGATGCCATGCAGCGGCCCGCGCGGTCCCTTCGCTCTGCGCTCGCGGTCGAGGGCGTCGGCGATCGCGAGAGCGTCGGGGTTCAGCTCGATGACGCTCCGGAGCGTTGGCCCGCTCCGGTCGAGCGCCTCGATGCGGGCGAGATACTTCTCGGCGATTGCGCGGGCGGTGAGTCTCCCGGTTCGCATCCCTTCCTGAAGGTCGACGATCGTCGCTTCATCGAGCTCGAACGGGCGTCCGGGGGCAGCGGCAAGGCTCGCGATCGCCGGCCGCACGGCGGCGACGAGGCCGCCGGCCACCGAAGCCGCGACGAGCTGGCGGCGGGTCAGCGAACGGGACGGGTCAGCGGCTTTTTGATCGAAGGTCATGTCGAGATCCTACTTGCTGGCCGATCGGAGGCAAGCGGAGCCTTTTCTTCCGATCCCATCGACGGGAATAGAGTCTCTGATGCATTTGAGTCATGGACCTGGAAAAGCCGAATTTCTTACACTTCTGTCCATGCCGGGTCGGGCTCTCACGTTGCTGTGCGGGGTGTGCGGGGACGTTCGAAAAATCGACCTCGCGTTCCTTCGAATCGTCCCTCTGTGGGTACGGATGATCGAGGAGGCCTGTCACGCGATGGGCGCAGGGGCCATCCGTGTCGAGGGCTGCGACAGTTGCCGCGATACGTGGG
>JAYUAK010000294.1:0-20355 GCA_043741335.1 Actinomycetota bacterium | reverse complement strand
CGCGGAGCGTGGGCTTCCCCGGGATCGTCGCCCACGGCATGTTCACCATGGGGCACCTTGCTGCATGCGTTGCCGAATGGGCGGGAGGCGCCGAGAACATCGTCCGTCTGTCGGCGCAGTTCCGGGCACCCGTGTTCATGGGTGAGGAGATCGTGGCGGGCGGCCGCGTGCGAACGATAGATATCGACACCCGCACAGCGATCGTGGAACTCTGGGTGACGGTGGATCGTGAGGGATCGACCGAGTTCGCCATCCGCAAAGGTGAGGCCGAGGTCCGGTTCCCGACGTAGACAGCCCGGCAGGCCAACGCGACTGGCCAACGCGACCGGCCGGTGTGATTGGTTGCTGTTACTCCCTGCGACCGCGCCCGGACATCGCCTGGATCGCGTCGCTCATCCGGTCGATCACGATCTGGAGATCGCCACCGACGCCCTCGTCCACACGGACCGACAGTCGGTCCATCTTCTCTCCCAAGATCTCCGCGACCTTCACCATCGCCTCGGTCGTCGACTGGGTTTCCTTGTGGAGCTGCTCAGACATCGCCTGGAACCGGCGCTCCACCGAACCGACCACGTCCGCGCCCATTCCGGCCTGCAACTCCTTCACCGCTCGGAGGGTCTGCTTGACGGTCTCTGCGTCGGCGGCGCTGCCGGGAGCATCCACGCCCGACATCCGCTCCGCGAGCACGCGGTTGTCGGAGCGGATCATCTTTGCGAGCGCCGCCAGTCGGTCGTCGACATGCTCGCCGATGCGTTCTTCGGTCTGTGCGCGGGCGCTGACGAGTGTCTCGACGACGGTCATGCCCATGGCGTCGATCGCCGCGATGGACGCGTCCAACCGTTCGAGCGTCCGGTCGAACGTCGATGCCAGCGTGATGTCGGCAGCCTCCGCGGCACGATGCGCCACCACCTCCGCCACCTCTCCCAGCTGCGCATCGACGCGCTCGGAGAGCTGCGCCAGGTTCCGTTCGACCGCGCCACTGAGCGCGATCGTCATCGCCGACATCCGTTCGTCGATGACGTCACGCAGACCTTCTTCTTGGGTAGCCGCGTTACGATCGATCAGCTCACGAAGGGCTTGTGAGTCCGATCGGGAGAGCTGGGCGAGCCCCATGATGCGAGTCTCGACCAGCCGCTCCATGGCGATCTGATGCTCCTGGCTCGATCGACCCTGGATGCCGACCCGCTCGCCCAGCATCTGCACCTGCTCTGCGATCTCGCGGGTCTCATCGGTGACCGCCGCGCGGAGCTTGTCCGCAAGCGTGTCGTCGTGATTGGCGAAGGACTCGGCATGCTGTTCGATGCGCGATGCCAAACGCCCCATGGCCTCGGCGCCACCCTGGACGTAGCTCTCCATGGCCTCGACGATCCGAGCGGTCTCACGAGCGATCAGGTCTCCGTGCTCGACGATCCGCTCCTGGATGGCCCCGGTGAGGTTTCGGTCGCGTTCGTCGAGATGCTGGAACGTCGAGGAGATGTGCGCCTCGACCTGCTCGAGCTGTGTGCGGATGAGCTCGACGCCCTGAAGCGTCGGGGAGTTCGCGACGTCATGGATCGACTGGGCGGACAGCTGGATCGCATCACGGATCAGGCGGCCGTTCTCCGCGAGCTCCGCGAGCGCGTCCTCCAGACGGGCCGTCCGCACGGCGAGCACCTGGAACCGATCGTCGCTCGATGCGATAAGGCTGCGGATCGCCTGGTCGCGCGAGAGGAAGCTCAATATGCGGTCCTGCTCGGGACCGATATCGGTACCGGAAGCGCGCCACATCTCCGACGCGATCTCGCGCATCAGGCCGGCCGCTTGCTCCTGGATCGCCTGGAGACCTGCGTCCAGACGTTCCTCGACCGCGCCTTCGAGGGAGTTCGGGGCGGCGTGGGCGGAGCGAGACTCTATTGAATCAGGCCGGCGGGCGAACAATCCACGCCGGGGGGCGCCGGGACCTTCCGGCGGGTACGTGGTACCGGTATCCATAACGAAGCCTCGCGATCCGGGGCCGGCGCGATGCGTCGAGCGAAGCATAGGTCAGGGTTGGCTCGCGAACACGCACCTCGAGCACGAAAGATGTGCTCCAGGGCCTAGGTGCGTCACGCTCTTTGCCGAGGCGAGGGGTCATACCTATACTGAGGACTCCGAAGTCCCCAACGTACCTGGGCGACCGGAGCCGAGGGGCGTAGCTCAATTTGGTAGAGCACCGGTCTCCAAAACCGGCGGTTGGGGGTTCAAGTCCCTCCGCCCCTGCAAGGGAGCTCCATGAACAGACAGATGAAGCGGATGCAGGAGCGTCAAGAGCGGCGCGCGAAAGGCTCCGTCGCCGAGCGGCGCGAAGCCGCGGCATCCTCTGTCCGTCGCAGTCCTGGAGCAGCGACCGAGGGGAAGAAGAAGCGCGCCGGTGCTCGTCAGTTCCTGAAGGAGGTCCGCCAGGAGCTCCGCAAGGTCGACTGGCCGTCGCGACGGGAGCTCATCTCCTACACGGTCGTGGTGCTGGTGACGGTGATCGTCATGACGAGCCTCGTCTTCGGCCTCGACTTCGTCTTCTCCAAGTTGATCTTCAACGTGCTCACCAAGAACTGACCACCAGAGGACCCTCGTGACCTACGACCCCATCGAGAACGCCGGTGACGCCGATACGGGCGCGGCGGACCCTCAAGAAGACCTCCAAACAGAAACCGAGCCAGAGATGACCGACGACACCATGACCACCACCGAAGCGACCGAAGAGGTCATCGCCGATGCGGTCGCTGAGGCCGTCGAGGTGAAGGTGGATGCCGACCTGATCGCTGAGGACATCTTGGAGGAGGCCGCCGTCGAGGCAGTGGCGCTGATCGAGGCCGGGAAGGACGAAGAGGCTGAGGTCGTCATGGCCGACGCGGTCGAGGAAGCGACGCTCGTTGAGGAGATCGGTGAGGAGGTTGCCGAGGAGGTTCTGCTGGACGCGGTGATCGAAGTCGCGGTGATCGAAGCAGCAGCCGAAGAGGGCGAAGAAGAGCTTGTCGCCCAGACCGCCACGAAGAAGACCGCCACGAAGAAGACCGCCACGACGAAGACCGCCACGACGAAGGACGATGCGCCCGGGGAGCCGATCCCAGAGGCTGCACACGATCCATACGCCGGTCCAGGGGATTGGTACGTGGTTCACACCTACGCCGGTTACGAGAACAAAGTGAAGACCAACCTCGAACAGCGCATCCACACCATGCAGATGGAGGGGAAGATCTTCAACGTCCACATCCCCATGGAAGACGTCATGGAGATCAAGGGCGGCAAGAAGCAAGTGGTGCAGAAGAAGGTCTTCCCGGGGTACCTGCTGGTGAAGATGATCTACGACAACGATTCGTGGTACGTCGTTCGGAACACACCGGGCGTCACCGGGTTCGTCTCGGCAGGAACCGGATCCAAGCCCACCCCGCTTTCGCGTCGCGAGGTCGAGAAGATCCTCGTGGTGAAGAAGGAAGAGGTGAAGCCGCAGTTCCGCCTTGGGTTCGAGGAGGGCGACGTGGTGAGGATCATCTCGGGGCCGTTCGCCGACTTCAACGGCACGATCAGCGAGATCAACGTGGACCAGAGCAAATTGAAGGTTCTCGTCAACATCTTCGACCGGGAGACTCCGGTCGAGCTGGGTTTCGACCAGGTGTCGAAGGTCTAGGGGCTCAAGCAGCGAAGCGATAGCCCTTCAGATAGGACAACCGAGAGTGCGGGAGGTCGCTTCGGCGGCCGCTAGACACCGCAGGAGGTAGGCGCCACATGGCAAAGAAGAAGAAGGTCCTCGCGCTCGTGAAGCTCCAGATCAAGGCGGGAGCGGCAACACCTGCTCCGCCGGTCGGGACGGCACTGGGGCAGCATGGCGTCAACATCATGGATTTCTGCCGGCAGTACAACGACGCCACGCAGCAGTTCGCGGGGCAGATCATCCCGGTCGAGCTGTCGATCTACGAAGATCGATCGTTCTCGTTCGTCACGAAGCAGCCACCGGCCGCCGAGTTGATCAAGGCCGCCGCGGGGATCGAGAAGGGCTCCGACATCCCCAACCGGACGAAGGTCGCGAAGCTCACTTCCGAGCAGGTGCGCAAGATCGCGGAGCAGAAGATGGATGACCTGAACGCCAACGACGTCGAGATGGCGATGCGCATCATCGCCGGCACGGCGCGCAGCATGGGCGTGGAGGTGGAGGCATGAGCGGCAAGCGGTACAAGGAGGCGTACGCCAAGATCGACCGGGACAAGGAGTATCCGCCGGGTGAGGCGTTCAAGGTGCTGAAGTCGCTGCCGGACGCGAAGTTCGACGAGACCGTCGAGGTCGCGTTCAACCTGGGGATCGATCCGCGGAAGGCCGACCAGATGGTCCGTGGAACGGTCTCCCTGCCGAACGGTACGGGCAGGTCGGTCCGCGTCGCCGTCTTCGCGGTGGGAGACAAGGCTCGAGAGGCGACCGAAGCTGGCGCCGATCTCGTGGGCGGTGAAGAGCTCGTTGAGGAAGTCATCAAGGGGAACATCGACTTCGACGCGGCCGTGGCCACGCCCGACATGATGGCGACCGTGGGCAAGGCAGGCCGGGTGCTCGGCCCTCGCGGCCTGATGCCGAACCCGAAGACGGGCACGGTGACGATGGACATCGCCAAGGCGGTCGCCGACATCAAGGGTGGCAAGGTGGAGTACCGATCGGACCGCACAGGCAACGTCCACGTGATCATGGGCAAGAAGTCCTTCGACGAGCACGCGTTGGTAGAGAACTACTTGGCGATCGTGGATGAATTGCTCCGTGCCAAGCCGACCGGCGCGAAGGGGCGGTACATAAAGAGCCTCACCATTTCGACGACGATGGGCCCGAGCGTCCGGATCGACATCGCGCATCCGAAGGGTGTCGAGCTCGCCACGTCCGTCTAGCGTCGCGATCCGCGGCGCAAGCAAGACGTCCTGAGGCCCGGCCGGAACTAGACTCCCCGACGCATGGCCGAGGTCGAGTCGCCGACGCGCTCAAGACGGCTGCCCTTCGCCTTGGTCGGGGCGGCCGTCGTCTTCAACCTGTGGACGCTGCGTGCGGAGCTGCGTGACGTCTGGTTCCTGAACGATGCCGGGATCCATGCGTCGATGGTTCGATGGGTCGCGCAGCGGATCAGCTCGGGTCATCTGCCGTTCGACGGGTGGTACCCGTACCTGTCACTCGGCGCATCCCGTTTCCATCACTATCAAAGCCTCCCGCACATCTTGACCGGGGCGGTCTCAACGATCACCGGCGCCGGGACGTTCCGCTGGTCGTTGTATCTGCTTCTTTGCACCTGGCCGATCGCCGTCTACGGCGGTGGCCGGCTCTTCGATCTGGATCCGTTGGCCGCTGCGGCGGCGGCTCTGGTGTCACCGCTGATCGTGAGCGCTCCGGCGCTGGGATTCGAGTGGTCGAGCTACGTGTGGCGCGGATCCGGAACTTGGGCTCAGCTCTGGGGGATGTGGGCACTGCCGTTCGCCTGGGGGTTGTCGTGGCGCGCAGTTTCCCGGGGGCGATCGATCGCTCTCGCGGCGTTCGTGCTCGGGATCACCGTCTGCCTGCACCTGTTGATCGGCTACCTCGCGCTGCTCAGCTTAGGGGTGTGGGTGTTGCTCTCGCCCGGCGAGCTTTGGCGTCGGTTCGGTCGCGCGGTGCTCGTTGGGGTCGGGGCCCTCGCCACGGCGGCGTGGATGCTGGTCCCGCTCATCACCGACGCAAAGTGGATGACGCAGGACGAGTTCTCGCGCGGCACGTTCTACTACGACTCGTTCGGCGCTCGCCGCGTGCTCGGCTGGATGATCACCGGTCGGATCTTCGACAACGGGCGGGTGCCCGTGATCAGCCTCCTCGCCCTAGCCGGACTCGTGGTCTGTCTCCGGCGTTTCCGTCGCAACGAGTCGGCTCGCGCGATCACGGCGGTCGGAGTCTTGAGCCTGCTGCTGTTCTTCGGGCGACCGACGTTGGGATCCGTCATCGATCTGCTCCCGGGAGGAACCGATCTGTTCCTACGGCGATACGTGACCGGCGTCCACCTTGCCGGCATCTATCTGGCCGGGATCGGAGGGGCTTGGCTCGGGACAAAGGTGTTGAAGCTCATTCGCGAGCGAGCCACCTGGGTCCGCCCGGCCGTGGCCATAGGCGGGCTGACGGCTCTGGTGGTGATCGCGTTGGCACCGGCAGTGATCGAGCGCAGCCGGTACGAGCGCAAAGGCGCCCAGTGGATCGCGCAGCAGCAGGTCGCTCAGGCCACGGACGGCGCGGCGTTCGCTTCGCTCGTCGACACCGCACAGGCAACGGCCCCCGGCCGGATGTTCGGCGGCATGCGGGCTAACCCGTCCGCTCCCAGGGTCGCGTTCGTACCCACGTTCGCAGCGTTGTTGAATCTCGACGCCGACTCCGTTGGGTTCACCCGACCCACGTGGTCCTTGATGTCAAACGTGGAGAATCGATTCGCCGCTCATGTCCCCGCCCAGGTCGCGATGTTCGGCGTTCGATGGGCGATCCTCCCCGAAGGCCAGACGCCGCCAGTGGGAGCTGTCCGTGCGGGGACGGCGGGTCGGTGGGTGCTGTGGTCAACCGGCGACATCGGCTACCTCTCGGTGGTCGACACCTTGTCCTCGGTCGCGGTGGATCGAACGAACCTGGGGTTGCGGATGGCGTCGTTCCTCAGCTCCGACCTGCCGGCGCAGGGACGCTATCCGACGCTCGAGTTCGCCGGAGCGAAGGCGGCCGAACCAACGCTGGGGCCGAACGATCAGCCCACATCGCCCCCTGGTCGTGTGGTGAGATCGGTCGCCCAGCCGGCCGACGGTCTATTCAGGGGTGAGGTGGCCATGGACCGAACAGCCGTCGTGCTTCTGAAGTCCTCGTTCGACCCGAGGTGGCGGGTCCTGTTGGACGGCGTCGAAGCCAAGACCCAGATGGTCGCACCGGGCTTCGTCGGAGTGGCCGTCCCGCAGGGCCGGCACACCGTGGTGTTCACGTACCGGGCCTATCCTTGGTACTGGGCTCTGTTCTTGCTGGCCGCGGTCGTGCTCGTGGCCCTGTCGTTCGTGGATCGGAGGTCAGCTCTGGGTCTCCGGCGAGGCAGCGACTGACGCCCCTGCTACCCTTTTCCTGCCGCAGACAGCAGGGGCGCGTTCGCGCGTAATCCCTTCGGGGTACCCGCCGAGGCAATCGAAGATGTCGCATCCCGCGCGTCTCCGCTGTCTGCGGAGACGCGTTGTTTCGTTTACGACAGGAGGCGCGATGCCGAAAGCCGAGAAGATCGAGCGGGTCGGTCAGCTCAGGGAGCGGATCGAGGGATCCGACGCGCTGCTGCTCACCGAGTACCGCGGCCTCACGGTATCTGACATCACCGAGCTCCGTCGCTCTCTCGCCGAGGGCGGTACGCAGTTCGCCGTGGTGAAGAACACCCTGATGCTGCGGGCCGCCGCTGATGCGTCGATCGACGAGCTCGAGTCCTTGCTCGAGGGACCGACCGCGGTTGCGTTCATCGCCGGCGATCCCGTGGCGGCGGCCAAGAAGGTCGTGGAAGCCGCAAAGAAATTCCCCTCCTTGATCTTGAAGGGTGGGTACATGGACGGCCGAGTCCTCTCGGCGGACGAGGCCAAGGGCCTCGCCGACCTGGACTCCCGCGAGGTCATGCTCTCGAAGATCGCGGGGATGCTGAAGAGCGAGATGTCTCGCGCCGCATCGATGTTCGTCTCGGCACAGTCGAAGTTTCTGTCGTTGCTCGAGGCATACAAGGAGAAGGTTCCCGACGACACGCTCGTCGCCGACGAAACGCCGGTCGCAGAGGCCGAAGCAGAGGTCGAAGATGTTGACGACGTTGCCGAGGCGATCGAGCCCTCGGAGAGCGACCAGGTTGCAGAGGCCACTGAGGCCGTCGACGACACAAGCGAGGCCGCGGCCTCGGACGAGGAAGGGGAGGC
Source organism: Actinomycetota bacterium (assembly GCA_043741335.1). Taxonomy (GTDB): domain Bacteria; phylum Actinomycetota; class UBA4738; order UBA4738; family HRBIN12; genus JBBQVZ01. The sequence continues at coordinate 12,442 of JAYUAK010000294.1, read as the reverse complement.
ATAAGCCATGGCGAAGATGAGCACGAATGACTTGCTCGACCAGTTCAAAGACATGACGCTTCTCGAGCTGTCGGAGTTCATCAAGCAGTTCGAGGAAGCCTTCGACGTGAAGGCGGCCGCTGCGGGTCCGGTGATGATGGCCGCGCCCGGAGGTGGTGGGGGTGGAGCCGAGGCGGAGGAAGAGCAGACCGAGTTCGACGTCGTCCTCACTGCTGCCGGCGATAAGAAGATCCAGGTCATCAAGGAGGTGCGCGCCCTGACGAGCCTGGGCCTCAAGGAGGCCAAGGATCTGGTGGACGGTGCTCCCCAAGCGGTCTTGGAGAAGGTCACCAAGGAAGCGGCAGACAAGGCGAAGGAAACCCTCGAGGCGGCAGGGGCCTCCGTCGAGGTCAAGTAGTCGCGCGACCGGGGGCGGGGTTTGATCCCGCCCCCGATTCCGCGGTGCGGCCCGACCCACGCGGTATCCGAACGATGAACTCGTTCCCCCCGCGCTCGAGGCTGTGCTAGGGTCCGGCGCGTGAAGGGGGGGCTCCTCCACGAAACCGTCGGATGAGGAGGCGTGACCGATGACCGCCGAAGATGGCAAGCATTTCGGAAACCGGTTGCGTGAGGCTCGGGTCGAAGCCGGATTGAGTCAATCGGAGCTCGAAGAGTTGTCAGGAATCCCCAAGGCACGGCTCTCTCGCTACGAGAACGGCCACGTCGAGCCGTCGATCCAAACCCTCGCGCGCCTGGCCCGCGCTCTGAACGTCTCGGAAGCCTCGCTCCTGGGGGATCACCGCGCCACTCTCGAGGGGTTCTTCGGCGTTTTGGCCGAGCGCGGTGTTCGCATCGATTCCGCCGATCAGGGCGCTCTGCTCGCGAACGCGGTGGCCGATATGGTGCAGGCGCTGGGTGGCATGGCCTCCTTCGGATCTCGGGGACCGGTGTCCGAACAGGTGTCGGAGCCACAGCGGGCGGACGTCGGAACGCCGTGGGTCGACGCGCCCGCTGGCGCCGACCTCTCCTGAGGTTGCCGGAACGCCCGCCGCGTCTGAGAAGCGATCTCCGATGACCACGGTCATCGACGGTGTGAAGGTTCTCGACCTCGAGATCCGCGCAGACCTGCGAGGATCGTTCGTGGAATTCTTCCGTCAGTCCTGGCTGCCTACGAATCATGCCGCATTGCAGGGCAACGTGTCTCGCTCGACGTCGGGCGTTCTCCGAGGGATGCACTTCCACCGTCGTCAATGGGACTACTGGTTTGTGGTGTTCGGGGTCGCGTTCGTCGCGCTCCTCGACCTGCGCAGTGGTTCACCGACGGAGCTCGCGACCATGACGATGCGGTTGGCGGCGGAGGAGCCACGTGGGCTCTTCATCCCACCCGGGGTTGCCCACGGGTTTTTCGCGGAGTCCGACATGGTCCTGGAATACCTGAACGATCGGTACTTCGACGGGTCCGACGAGTTCGGCTTCGCGTGGAACGACCCGAGTCTTGGGATCGACTGGCCGACTGTCGATCCGATCTTGTCGGACCGGGACCGCGCGAACCCAAGCTTGGCTGAGTCCCTCCGGGACCCGGTCATCTACGCCGCGATCTTGGGTTGACCTCGCCCGCGCGAGGGCGTAGCCTTCCGCCCGTCCCTGCTAGGGATTTTGCAGGCGCGGTTGACTGTGCCTGTTTTCGTGCGTACACTACCTGATTGCCGTGCCGTCCACCGCGCTCCGCTGTGCGCCAGCTAGCTTCCCCGGGAGGGATCCCTTTTGCCTGATCAGCTTGTCCCTGTCCGAGATCGTGTCAGTTTCGCCAAGCTCGACGAGGTCCTACCGCTTCCCGACCTCGTGGGAATCCAAAGGGAGTCGTTCGACTGGCTCCTCTCCGAAGGTCTGAAAGAGGTCCTCGAGGAGGTCTCTCCTATCGAGGACTTCACCGAACAGTTCCAGCTGTACTTCGGTAAGCACCAGTTCAAGGACGTCAAGGCCTCCGAAGAGGAGTGTCGCGACAAGGACATCACGTACAGCCAGCCGCTCTTCGTCGAGGCCACGTTCGTCAACAAGGTGACCGGCGAGATCAAGGAACAGGAAGTCTTCATGGGGGACTTCCCGATCATGACGGGGCGGGGCACGTTCATCATCAATGGAACCGAGCGTGTCGTCGTCTCGCAGCTCGTGCGATCGCCGGGCGTCTATTTCTCCAGAGAGCTCGACAAGACCTCGGACAAAGATGTCTTCGTTGCGAAGATCATCCCGGGCCGAGGTGCATGGCTCGAGTTCGACGTGGACAAGAAGGACACCGTCGGTGTTCGGATCGACCGCAAGCGCCGGCAAAACGTCACGGTGCTGTTGAAGGCGCTCGGCTGGACCGCCGACGAGATCCTGACGCTGTTCGACAACTCGCCTTCGATCCAGCTCACGCTGGAGAAGGATCATGTCGAGACGCAGGAAGAGGCGCTCGAGGACATCTACCGCAAGCTCCGTCCCGGCGAGCCGCCGACGGCAGAGTCGGCGCGCACCCTTCTCGAGAACCTGTTCTTCAACCCGAAGCGATACGACCTCGCTCGGGTCGGCCGACACAAGGTCGACAAGAAGCTCGGTGGAGCCGACGGTGACCTGCTCAAGCAGTTGCGCGCCCACTCCAAGGCGCTCGCCGAGCTCGATAATCCGGACAAGAAGGCGTGGGAGCAGATCCGCTACCGCGTCTTCGGCGAGCTCCAGAAGGACGAGACCGGCGCTGGGTCGCCCAAGTACAAGGCGGTTCTCACCTACGAGGACATCCTGAAGACGGTCCGCTACCTGGTCCGGCTCCACGACGTCAAAGAGGGCTACGACCCCGACGACATCGATCACTTCGGCAACCGTCGTTTGCGCAGCGTGGGAGAGCTCATCCAGAACCAGATCCGGATCGGCCTCTCGCGGATGGAGCGCGTCGTCAAGGAACGGATGACGACCCAAGACGTCGAGGCGATCACGCCACAGACGTTGATCAACATCAGGCCCGTCGTTGCTTCCATCAAGGAGTTCTTCGGGACGTCACAGCTCTCACAGTTCATGGACCAAACGAACACGCTCGCAGGACTCACGCATAAGCGTCGTCTGTCGGCCCTGGGGCCCGGCGGTCTTTCGCGGGAGCGTGCGGGGTTCGAGGTCCGCGACGTCCACCCGTCCCACTACGGTCGGATGTGCCCGATCGAGACACCTGAAGGGCCGAACATCGGTCTGATCGGGTCGCTCTCGTCATACGGACGCATCAACGAGTTTGGGTTCATCGAGACCCCATACCGGCGCGCGACGGGCGGCAAGGTGACCGACAAGATCGACTACCTGTCCGCCGACGAGGAGGACAAGCACGTCATCGCCCAGGCCAACGCCGCAGTCGACAAGACAGGCAAGTTCACCGAGTCGCTGGTCCTGGTCCGTAAGAAAGGCGGCGAGGTCGACTCCGTACCGCCGGACGAGGTCGACTACATGGACGTGTCGCCGAAGCAGCTCGTGTCGGTGGCCGCTGCGCTGATCCCGTTCTTGGAGCACGACGACGCGAACCGCGCCCTCATGGGGGCGAACATGCAGCGTCAGGCCGTGCCTCTGCTCCGGTCGGAGGCACCGCTCGTCGGCACCGGGGTCGAGTTCCGCGCCGCGGTCGACGCCGGAGACGTCGTAATCGCGCTGGAGAGTGGCACTGTCGAGGACGTGTCCGCCGACGAGATCCTCGTCAAGGAACGCACGGGCACGATCCACACTTACAAGTTGCTCAAGTACCGGCGTTCGAACCAGGGAACCTGTCAGAACCAGAAGCCGATCGTTCAGGCCGGGGACAAGGTCGTGAAGGGCCAGGTCATCGCAGATGGCCCGTCGACCGAGTCCGGCGAGATCGCGCTGGGCAAGAACCTGGTCGTCGCCTATATGCCGTGGGAGGGTCACAACTACGAGGACGCGATCATCCTTTCGGAGCGCCTCGTCAAAGAAGACATCTTGACCTCGATCCACATCGAGGAGCACGAGGTCGACGCTCGCGACACCAAGCTCGGGGCCGAGGAGATCACCCGCGACATCCCGAACGTCTCGGAGGAGATCCTGAAGGACCTCGATGAGCGCGGCATCGTCCGCATCGGGGCCGAGGTGAACCCGGGTGACTACCTGGTCGGCAAGGTCACGCCGAAGGGTGAGACCGAGCTCACGCCCGAGGAGCGCCTGCTTCGCGCGATCTTCGGTGAGAAGGCTCGCGAGGTGCGCGACACGTCCCTGAAGGTGCCGCACGGCGAGTCCGGCAAGGTGATCGGCGTGCGGGTGTTTAGCCGAGACGACGGCGATGAGCTGCCGCCCGGCGTGAATCAATTGGTTCGTGTCTATGTTGCCCAGAAGCGCAAGATCTCCGACGGCGACAAGCTGGCCGGCCGCCACGGGAACAAGGGTGTCATCTCGACGATCCTCCCCGAGGAGGACATGCCGTTCTTGGAGGACGGGACGCCGGTCGACATCATCCTGAACCCGCTCGGTGTCCCGTCGCGGATGAACCTCGGCCAGGTGCTCGAGGCCCACCTGGGCTACGCGGCCATGGTCGGGTTCAAGAAGGATGGCGTCGACCACGAGGGACCCGTTTACGTCGCCACTCCGGTCTTCGACGGGGCGCGCGAGGGCGAGATCCTCGCGGCGATCCGCAGCTCCCACCCCAATGCGGACGGTGTTCGCCTCATCGATGACGTCGGGAAGTCGCGTCTGTTCGACGGGCGCTCCGGCGAGCCGTTCGAGGAGCCGGTCACCGTTGGGGTGGCGTACATCCTGAAGCTGCTCCACCTGGTCGACGACAAGATCCACGCCCGTTCGACCGGGCCCTACTCCATGATCACGCAGCAGCCCCTAGGTGGAAAAGCCCAGTTCGGCGGCCAGCGGTTCGGCGAAATGGAGGTCTGGGCGTTGGAGGCCTACGGTGCCGCCTACGCCTTGCAGGAGCTGCTCACGATCAAGTCGGACGACGTGCTCGGCCGCGTGAAGGTCTACGAGGCCATCGTGAAGGGCGAGAACATCCCCGAGCCGGGGATCCCCGAGTCCTTCAAGGTCCTGATCAAGGAGATGCAGTCCCTCTGCCTGAACGTCGAGGTTCGTTCCTCGTCTGGTGAGCAGATCGAGCTCCGCGAGACCGACGAGGACGTCTTCCGAGCAGCCGAGGAGCTTGGCATCGACCTGTCCCGGCGAGAGCCGGCGGGGGCTGATTTCGACTGAACGGGAACACCCAAACGTTGAATGAAATGAAGAGCGAGCCACGCGAGGAGGCGAGCGCTTAAGTGTTGGACGTCAACTATTTCGATGAACTCCGCATCGGCCTGGCGCAGGCCGATCAGATCCGCGCTTGGTCCAACGGCGAGGTGAAGAAGCCGGAGACCATCAACTACCGCACCTTGAAGCCCGAGAAGGACGGCCTGTTCTGCGAGCGGATCTTTGGACCGACGCGGGACTGGGAGTGCCATTGCGGCAAGTACAAGCGCGTCCGTTTCAAGGGCATCATCTGCGAACGGTGTGGCGTGGAGATCACGCGTTCGAAGGTTCGTCGCGACCGCATGGGCCATATCGAACTGGCCGCGCCCGTCACCCATATTTGGTACTTCAAGGGTGTTCCGTCCCGTCTGGGCTACCTGTTGGACCTGGCGCCCAAGGACCTCGAACGGATCATCTATTTCGCGGCCTACGTCATCACCCGGATCGACGTCGACCGGCGCCACAAGGAGCTGCCCGAGATCGAAACCGGTCTTGACGAGGAGAAGCGGGAGATCGACGTCGATCGCGACGACCAGGTCAAGCGACGCCTGAACGAGCTCGAGGACCGGCTGAAGGAGCTGGAGAGCGAGGGTGCCAAGGGGGCCCAGCTCTCCGCTGCCAAGCGCGAAGCGCAGCGGGACATCGAGCGACTGACCGAGCAGGCGAAGCGCGAGACCGACCACCTCGACGAGGTGGTCGCGGCCTTCAAGAGCCTGAACGTGAAGCAGCTCGTCGCCGACGACGCCGTCTATCGCTCGCTTCGCGAGCGGTTCGGCGACTACTTCGAGGGCGGCATGGGCGCCGAGGCGATCAAGCGCCTGCTGTCCGATTACGACGTCGAGGCGGAAGCGGCAGTCCTTCGCGACCAGATCGAAAACGGCAAGGGCACGCGTCGCCTGAAGGCGATCAAGCGGCTGAAGGTCGTCTCGAACTTTGTCGACGGACGTTCGAATCCGATGGGGATGGTGCTCGACGCGATCCCCGTGATCCCCCCGGACCTTCGTCCGATGGTGCAGCTCGACGGCGGCCGGTTCGCCACGTCGGACCTGAACGATCTCTATCGCCGCGTGATCAACCGGAACAACCGGCTGAAGCGGCTTCTCGACCTCCAAGCGCCCGAGATCATCGTGAACAACGAGAAACGGATGCTGCAGGAGGCCGTCGACGCGTTGTTCGACAACGGCCGGCGCGGTCGTCCCGTCACGGGACCCGGCAACCGTCCGCTGAAGTCGCTTTCCGACATGCTGAAGGGCAAGCAGGGTAGGTTCCGTCAGAACTTGCTGGGCAAGCGTGTGGACTACTCGGGCCGTTCGGTGATCGTCGTCGGACCGGAGCTACGCCTGCACCAGTGCGGCCTGCCCAAGCAGATGGCTCTGGAACTGTTCAAGCCGTTCGTCATGAAGCGGCTGGTCGACCAGGCCTTGGCCCAGAACATCAAGAGCGCCAAGCGCATGGTCGAGCGTGCCCGTCCCCAGGTTTGGGATGTGCTCGAAGAGGTCATCCGCGAGCACCCGGTCATGCTGAACCGCGCGCCGACCCTTCACCGTCTAGGCATCCAAGCGTTTGAGCCGGTGTTGGTCGAAGGAAAGGCCATCAAGATCCATCCGCTCGTCTGCGCGGCGTTCAACGCCGACTTCGACGGGGACCAGATGGCGGTGCACGTTCCGCTGTCGGCCGAGGCGCAGGCTGAGGCGCGGATCCTGATGCTGTCGACGAACAACATCCTGTCGCCGGCGCACGGTCGTCCGATCGCCACGCCGAGCCAGGACATGGTGCTCGGCCTCTACTACCTGACCATCGCGATCGAAGAGAACGTGAAGGACGAGAACACTCCCGCGTTCTCTTCCGTGAACGAAGCGGTCCTCGCCCTCGACCGGGGGTACTCGCTTCAGCGACCGGTCAGGATCCGGCTGGAGGGCAAGAAACTTCCCGACAGCATGCTTCCAGAGGGTTGGGACCCGAAAACCTCGGACGGCCGCACGCCGGTGATCCGCACCACGATTGGGCGAGTGCTGTTCAACCACGCGTTCCCGGACGACTTCGAGTACCGGAACCAGCCCGTGATGAAGAGCGATATCGCGCGCTTCGTCGACCAGACCGTGCACGACTACGACCGGGCGCAGGTGGAACAGACGCTCGACAACCTGAAGAACCTGGGGTTCCACTACGCCACGCGTGCCGGGGTGACGATCGGGGTCGAGGACGTCACCACGCCACCGTCCAAGGCGAAGATCTTGGACGAGCACGAGAAGCGTGCGCAGAAGGTGGAGCAGCAGTACCGCAAGGGGATCATCACCGACGACGAACGTCGTCAAGAGCTGATCGAGATCTGGACCCAGGCGACCGACGAGGTGAAGGACGCCATGGAGGCCCAGTTCACGCCGACGAACCCGATCTTCATGATGGCCAACTCGGGAGCCCGGGGAAACATCATGCAGATCCGTCAGCTGGCCGGCATGCGCGGCCTGGTGGCTAACCCGAAGGGCGAGATCATTCCGCGGCCGATCAAGTCGAACTTCCGCGAGGGCCTCTCGGTGCTCGAGTACTTCATCTCCACGCACGGCGCTCGCAAGGGTCTGGCCGACACCGCGTTGCGTACCGCCGACTCGGGGTACCTAACGCGTCGTCTGGTTGACGTCGCGCAGGAGCTGATCATCCGCGAGGACGACTGCGGCTCCGACCGCAGCATTCCCGTCCAGGTGAACGTCCTGAGGTCCGACGGCACGGCCGTCAAGGCGGCTCATATCGAGACCAGCATCTTCGGTCGTGTGCTGGCCGAGGACGTGAAGGTCGGCAGCAAAAAGTTCGCGCTCGCCGGCCAGGAGCTGACCGACGAGCTGTGTGCCGTCGTCGCGGACTCCGGGGTCGAGGCCGTCCGCGTTCGGTCGGTCATCACCTGCGAAGCCGAGGTCGGCGTCTGCCGCCTGTGCTACGGGCGGAACCTGGCATCCGGTCGCGTGGTCGACATCGGCGAGGCGGTAGGCATCATCGCGGCACAGTCGATCGGCGAGCCGGGCACGCAGCTCACCATGCGGACGTTCCACACCGGCGGTGTGGCCGGCGAAGACATCACGCACGGCCTGCCGCGTGTGGTCGAGCTGTTCGAGGCTCGCAAGCCCAAGGGAGAGGCGCAGATCACGGAGCTTTCGGGAACGGTCTCAGTCGAGGACGACGAAGAGAAGCATGTTCGTCGCATCCGGGTGACCGACGAGACCGGCGACATGGTCGAGTACCCCGTGTCGTTCCGAGCGCGGCTCACGGTCTCCGACGGCGAATCCGTCGAGGTCGGCCAGCGGCTCACCGAGGGATCGGTCAACCCGCACGAGAAGCTCCGTGTCGAGGGCGTCCAGGCGTTGCAGCTACACATGGTCGAAGAGGTTCAGCAGGTCTACCGCAGCCAGGGCGTGACCATCCACGACAAGCACATCGAGCTGATCGTGCGTCAGATGCTCCGCAAGGTGCACATCATCGAGCCTGGTGACACGACGTTCCTGCCGGGAGACATGGTGGCCAGGCGAGTCTTCGAGGAGACGAACGCCGAAGTGGTCGAGGGCGGCGGGATCCCGGCGTCGGCACGTCCGGTGCTCCTGGGGATCACGAAAGCATCGCTCGCGACCGACTCGTGGCTGTCGGCTGCCTCCTTCCAGGAGACGACGCGGGTGCTCACTGACGCGGCGATCGGTGCCCGGTCGGACCCGCTGCTCGGCTTGAAGGAGAACGTGATCATCGGCAAGCTGATCCCCGCGGGGACGGGCATGCCCAGGTACCGCAACATCCACGTCCGGATCAAGCCGGAGGCCATCCCGGAGTACTGGCTCGCTCGCCAACGCGAGATCCTGGAGGCCGTCGAAAGCGGTACCGGAGAGCCGGCGCTCGTGGGGCTCACGCGGGAGCAGGCGGAGCAGATGCTCGGAGGGCCTGTTTCGGTGTCAGAGGAGTAGAACCAACCGGGCTGCGCGCAAGCGATGAGGCCGGGAGTCGCCGCGAGGGGAGAGCGAAGCCCCTCGCGGCGACTCCCGGCCTCTTGCACGTCGTCGCGAGGTTATGCGTGAGGCTGTGAGGTGGGGCGAAAGTCGGGGGTTGTGCCGGCTCATGTGCTGGGCGTAGGTTCGGCGAGCGACGCCTCCGGGTCGCCGGCGTCATGGGGGAGGGAGCTCGAAGATGAGACGTTCGCGCAAGCTTGGTATCGCGCTGGTCTTCACGGTCGTCGCGAGTGCGACGATCGGCGTTTCGTCGTCGTCGGCCGTCGTCGTCGGCGGGGGGCATCGTTCCGCTGGCCGGGTGATCTACCGAGGACGGAGCGCCCCGCTGCGTCGACTGGCAAGCAGCGCAAGACGGGGTGCAGCCCTCGCACAACCGACGCACAACCTTGGGGGTCTCGTGGGCCGGGTTCATTCGAACCTCGCACATTTCGATCAGGTGAACGCGATCGAGCAGGAGTCCGGCAGCTCCAGCACGTCCCTCCCCACACCGAAGGTGAAGGCGTTGAAGCAGGACAACTCTGCTCCTGGTGTCATCACGTCGTTCGAGGGATCCAACTCGTACGCGAACGACTGGTCCTTCAACGGGAATCAGTTCTCCGTCGAGCCGCCCGACCAGGGTCTGTGTGTCGGGAACGGCTTCGTCTTCGAGACCGTGAACCAGGTCATCCAGGTCTACGACGGGTCCGGCACGCCGCAGCTGTACGGGACGCCCTTCTTCGCTGGGAGCCCGGCAGTCGGCCTCGCGCTGAATGAGTTCTACGGCTTCCCGCCGAGCCTCGATTTCTCGACCGGAGTCTTCGGGCCGTTCTCCGGGGACATCTCGTGCTACTACGATGCGGCCACCCAACGGTGGTTCCACCTGATGTTCTCGATCGAGCAGGACCCGGCCACCGGGGCGTTCACCGGGAACATGGCCCTCGAGCTCGCGGTGAGCACATCGAGCAACCCTCTCGACGCGTGGAACTTCTGGGAGATCCCGGCCCAGAACAACGGGACAGACGGGACGCCCGACCACGAGTGCGACTTCGGCTTCTGCTTCGGTGACTTCCCACACATCGGGGCTGATGCGAACGCCATCGTCCTCACCACGAACGAGTACTCGTTCTTCGGCAACGACTACAACGGCGTGCAGGTCTACGCGCTGTCCAAGGCAGATCTGGTCGCGGGCGCGTCCAGCCCCTCGACGGTATACCTCCAGAACCAGAACGTGCCGGCGCTCGGTCAGGGCGGATTCACCGCCTGGCCGGCCCAGGGCAGTCCCTCTTCGTTCGATGCCTCGAACGGCGGGACGGAGTACCTCGTCAGCTCGACGGCGGGTGATGGGTTCGAGACCGGAAATACGAGCGGAGGCTCCGACAAGATGGTCGTCTGGGCGCTCACGAACACGAGCAGCCTCGACTCGGCGACTCCCGATCTCGGGCTCCAACAGGTTGTGGTCACCACGATCCCGTACGTGCTTCCGCCGAAGTCGTTCATGCGCCAGGACGGCCCGCTGCCGTTGCTGGAGTGCCTGAACCTCGGCACGGCGTGTCCCGCGCTCAACGTCTCGGACCCGCCCTTCGTTCAGCCGGGGCCGTATGCCCTCGACTCGAGCGATACGCGGGTGCTGTCCTCGTTCTTCCAAGACGGCGTGCTCTGGACGGCGCTGGGAACGGGGCTCCAAGGCACCGGGGGATCGTCGTACGACTTCTCTAACAACCTCGCTGAGGTGAAGCTGAACACGAAGGCAGGGATCGCCTACTTCGCGTTCCGGCCGACCTGGTCCGCGGGAACGCTCAGCGCCAGCGTCGCGCAACAGGGCTACATCGCGAACAAGGGGAACCTCACATACCCGTCCCTCGCGATGGGATCCGATGGCGTCGGTTACATCGGGGCGACCCGTGTCGGGCCTAACTGGTGGGCGAGCCCGGCGTACATCAAGATCGGGCTCGGGATCCAGCCAACGGTCGTCGGCGTTGCCGCGTCCGGCGGTGGGCCGAACGACGGGTTCACGGGAACATGGGAGGGTGGCTTCCGGCCGCGCTGGGGTGACTACGGCGCCGCAGCCCTCGACGATGACGGCTCGATCTGGTTCGCGGCCGAGTACACACAGAGCAAGTGCACCTTGAAGCAGTTCACGGCCGATATCACCTGCGGCTTCTCACGCGGCATCTTCGAGAACTGGAGCACTCGGATCACGCACCTGTCGACATCGGTCTGAGACGAACGAAGGGCTCCGGGGCGTCGCCCAGGGCGGAAACGCTCTGGGCGACAGCCCCTGAGTTCCTTACGCCGTGGCGATCCGGAGGAGCTCGGCGTGGACGGCGGGTGGGCCCGCCAGGATGTCGCCCGAAAGCACTTCGGGACCGCCGGTCCAGTCGGTGACGAGGCCTCCCGCCTCCTGGATCATGATGGCGCCCGCGGCGACGTCCCAGGGGCCTAGGGCAAGCTCGAAGAAGCCGTCGAACACTCCCGCGGCGACCCAGGCGAGATCGAGGGAGGCGGCTCCCGGTCGGCGGAGATCCTCGAAGCTTTCCAATGCCTGAGGCATGACCCGAAGATAGCGAGCGAGTTGTTCCTTCCTCCGGAACGGAAAACCTGTGCCGACGACGGCCCGCTCCACCGTCCGCCGACTCACCGACAGTCGCTCGACGGAACCGTCCGGCCGCTCGAGGGTCGCGCCTCGGCCCTCTACGGCAACATAGGTGTCGCCCAGGAACGGAGCGTGGATCACTCCGACGATGGGGCGTCCTTCTTCCACCAGCGCGATCGATACGCCGACGATGGGGAAGCCGTGCACGAAGTTCGTGGTGCCGTCGAGCGGATCGACAAGCCAGTAACGATTGGACGTGGTGCCGCCGCCTTCCTCGCCGATCATCGGGATGTCGGGTGCGCCGGCCAACAGAACCTCTTTGATCGCCCGTTCGCTGGCGCGGTCGACCTCGGTGACGTAGTCGCCCACGGCCTTCTCCTCGAACGCGGGACGTTGGGTGGCCCCACGAATGAGTGACCCCCCTCGAAGGGCGGCCTCGCGTGCCAGATCGACGATTGCGGGGGACGGAGAGGCCATCGGTCGGCTACCGTAGCAGGGAGCCCGCGCTGCCCGGCCGCTGACCTCAGATGGTTGACACTGTGTGTGTGCGACCAGTAGCTTTATCGGTCGCGCCCCGGCTCGGCGGGCATCCGGGCGCGCCTCGCTTCCGGACTCCCGGAGGAGGAACCCCGATGCGACGCGCTTTCGCGCTGCGCAA
>JAYUAK010000293.1:0-1551 GCA_043741335.1 Actinomycetota bacterium | reverse complement strand
GGCGTGCTGCTCCTCGTCGACGCGAGCGAAGGTCCGCTCCCACAGACGCGGTTCGTGCTCCGGAAAGCACTCGAGTCCAACTTGCCCGTGATCCTCGTAATCAACAAGGTGGACCGGCCCGACGCGCGCATCTCCGAAGTCGTCGACGAGGTCTACGAACTCTTCCTCGATCTCGACGCTACCGAAGAGCAGATCGATTTCCCGATCGTCTACACGAACGCGCGCGCCGGGTGGGCGAGCATGGACGTCGAGGTCGAGGGCAGTGACCTCAAGCCGTTGTTCGAGCTGCTGCTCGATAGGATTCCGGCTCCCACCTACACCGAGGGTGCACCGCTCCAAGCGTTGGTCACGAACCTGGACGCGTCGCCCTACGTCGGACGTCTCGCACTGTGTCGCGTGCAAGAAGGCCGGATCGCGAAGGGCCAGAACGTCGCGTGGTGTCGCGTCGACGGCACGGTCGAGCGAGTGCGCATCACCGAGCTGTACATCACCGAGTCGTTGGAACGGTTGGACGCGGCCGAGGCTGGCCCCGGCGAGATCATCGCCATCGCTGGTCTGCCCGACGTCACGATCGGCGAGACCCTGGCCGATCCGGAGAACCCGGTCGCCCTGCCGGCGATGACGATCGACGAGCCCAGCCTCGCGATGACGATCGGTATCAACACGTCGCCGGTGGCTGGCAACGATGGCAACAAGCTCACGGCCCGACTGTTGAAGAACCGGCTCGACGCCGAACTGGTTGGAAACGTCGCGATTCGCGTCGAGCCCACCGAGCGCCCTGACACCTGGGAAGTCCAGGGCCGCGGCGAGCTGCAGCTCGCGGTGCTCGTGGAGCAAATGCGGCGTGAAGGCTTCGAGCTCACCGTCGGTAAGCCTCAGGTCGTCACGCGTGAGGTGGAGGGCAAGATCCACGAGCCGGTCGAGCGCGCGTCAGTCGACGTGCCCGAGGAGTTCCTCGGCGCGGTCACCCAGCTCCTCGCGGTGCGCAAGGGTCGTATGGAGCAGATGATCAACCACGGCACCGGTTGGGTCCGCCTCGAGTATCTGGTGCCGGCGCGTGGCCTGGTGGGCTTCCGCACCGAGTTCATGACCGAGACGCGCGGCACCGGAATCCTCCACCACGTGTTCGACGGGTACGCGCCCTGGTTCGGCGAGTTACGGAGCCGTCCGAGCGGTTCGATGGTGGCCGACCGGCGCGGTGTCACCACGGGGTACTCGCTCTTCAGTCTCCAGGAGCGCGGCGAGATGCTTGTCGGTCCCGGTGTCGAGGTCTACGAAGGCATGATCGTCGGCGAGTCGTCCCGTTCGGAAGAGATGGACGTGAACCCAACGCGTGAGAAGAAGCTCACCAACATGCGTGCCTCGGGTTCGGACGACACGGTGCGGCTCACACCGCCCCGGCCGATGTCGCTCGAACAGGCACTGGAGTTCGTGGCCGACGACGAGTGCGTCGAGGTGACGCCATCGAGTGTCCGTTTGCGCAAGGTTGTGCTCGACGCGGCGCAACGCGGTCGGACTCGAAACTCCAAGAAGCCGCCACGCGCCTCCTGA
>JAYUAK010000292.1:0-3958 GCA_043741335.1 Actinomycetota bacterium | reverse complement strand
CACGGTGAATGACGTCGAGCCTCGTGAGCGCGACGTCGCGATGGTCTTCCAGAGCTACGCGCTCTACCCGCACCTGTCGGTCTACGAGAACATGGCCTTCGGCCTGCGGTACCGCAAGACGCCGAAGGCCGAGATCGACCGGCGCGTCCGCGACGTCGCAGGTGTGCTGGGGGTGGACGCGCTGCTAGACCGCCGACCCCGGCAGCTCTCGGGCGGCCAGCGTCAGCGGGTCGCGATGGGCCGGGCGATCGTGCGGCAACCGAAGGCGTTTCTGATGGACGAGCCGCTCTCCAACCTGGACGCGCAGCTTCGCGTGCAGATGCGCTCCGAGATCGCTCGTCTGCAGCACGAGCTCGGCGTGACCACTATCTACGTGACGCACGACCAGACAGAGGGCATGACGCTCGGCGATCGCGTCGCGGTGCTCGACCACGGAGTCCTGCAGCAGCTCGCCACGCCGCAGGAGCTCTACGCGCGCCCAGTCAACGTGTTCGTCGCGGGGTTCATCGGATCACCGGGGATGAATCTGATCGAGGCGCGCCTACGCCGCGACGGTGACCACTGGGACGTCGACTTCGGCGGACATCACGTGCGGGTGAGCGCGCGGACGCTCGGGGACCGGCCGACGCTCGCCGGTTTCGCGGATCGGCCGGTGATCGTCGGGGTGCGCCCCGAGAACATCGAGGACGCCGCGTTCGTGCAACACACCGACTCCGACGCGACCCTCGATGTCGACGTGGAGCTCCGTGAAGATCTCGGTTCGGAGGTCGACGTGCTCTTCCGCCCTGGCGCGGCCCCGATGGTCGCCGGCGCGGCCGCAACCCACGATGAGGAGGACGTCGGCGCGACGCTCCGATGGTCGACGATGATCGCGCGCCTCGATCGACGGTCGAAAGCCGCCGAGGGGCAGCCCATCCGCCTGCAGGTGGACACCGACACGCTCCACTTCTTCGACCCGCAGACGGGTCAGCGGATCGACGGCTGAGACGGCTCCGCGAAGACGTCGAGCCTCACGCGGGGCTGAGGATGCCGCCCACCGCCATCTCTGTCGCCTCGAGCAGGGCATCGACGTCCGCGTCGGCGTGGGCGTATGAGACGTGGCTCCGCTTCAGGTTCAGCGGCAGCTCGAAGATCGCGTGGGGGAGGAGTGCCCTCCGATACCCCACGAATAGCTCGATGTTGTTACGGAGCAGGTCCTCGAAAGACTCGACCGGTCCTTCCAGGAAGTACGTGACGAAGACCGAGCCGAACCCGCTCACAACCACCGGCACGCCCAAGCCTCCGTACATCTCTGTCAGACCTTCGCGGATCCGTTGCCCCAATCGGAAGACGTGCTCGTGGACCGGCTCGCGTTCCAGCTTCTCGAGCGTCGCGAGCGCCGCCGCCGCCATTGCGGGGTGACCGTTGAATGTGCCCGCGAAGAACGCGGGTCGTCCCGGGTTCGAGCTGAAGAGATCCATCAGATCGGCGCGACCGCCGAGCGCCGAGATCGGATACCCGTTCGCCATCGCCTTTCCAAGGGTGGTGAGATCTGGCGTCACCTTGGCGATCGCCTGGTAGCCGCCGAGACCGTGTCGGAACCCGGTGATCACCTCGTCGAAGATCAGCACCGCGCCGTGTTTGGTGCAGAGTTCGCGAAGACGCTCGAGGAACCCCGGCTTCGGGAGCACGGCACCGATGTTGTGCGGGATCGGCTCGACGATCACCGCGGCGACCTGGCCCGGCCGCTCCTCGAACGCGACGACGACCGCTTCCGCATCGTTGAACGGCAGCACGATCGTGGCGTCGAGCGCCTCCTGGAGCATGCCCCTCGAGAGCGGATCTTTCTTCCCGACGCGATCTGCCGGTGAGATGACGTTCATGGCCACTGAGTCGTGCCATCCGTGGTAGCAGCCCTGAAACTTGATCACGTCGCGACGCCCGGTCGCGGTCCTCGCCACCCGGAGCGCGTGGAACGTGGCCTCGCTGCCAGTGACGGTGAGCAGCACCTTCTCGATCGACGGGACGTGCTCCACGAGCTTCTCGGCGAGCACGATCTCGACTGGGGTGACGCCGACTCCCATCAAGTCGAGCGAGCGGATCGTCTCTGCTACCGCGCGGTCGACATCTGGATCGTTGTGCCCGAGCAGCGGGGGTCCGAAGGCGGCGTGGTAATCGGTGTAGACGCGGCCGTCGGCGTCGGTGAACGTCTTGCCGCTCGTCGCGATGATGACCAGATCCTCGAGCCCCGCCACCTGGCGCTGTCCGCTGTTGACCCCACCGGGGATCACGGCCCGCGCCCGTTGCGCGAAGTCTTCCGATCGCATCCGCTAAGCGTACGTGCCCGGACTACTGGGCGCGGCGAAGGACGATCACGGGGATGGTGCGATGCCCCGCGGTCTTCTCTTCGTACTCTCCGAACTGGGGAAGCAGCCCGACTTGACGCTTCCACAGATCGTCACGCTCGGGTCCCTCGCGCAGGATCGTCGCCGTCACGGTGATAGTCTCGGTGCCGACCTCGATGGTGGCGCTGGGGCTGTCCTCCAGGTTGTGAAGCCAGTGCGGGTGGAAGATGTGTCCGCCCTTCGACGCGAAGACGATCCAGCGATCTTCGTCGGCCATATAGGCCAGCGGGTTCACGCGCTCCTGGCCGGTGCGGCGGCCGGTCGTGTGGAGCAGCAGGAGCGTCATCTTTTTGAACGGCCCGCCGACGCGGCCCTCGTTCGCATGGAACTCCTCGATGATGTTCGAGTTCCAGTCACTCACTCGTTCATCCTTTGTCGATGTCGGGTCCTACCGTTCGTCAAGAGGGTAACGGTCCCGTTGGAGGACCGAGTTGAAGGAGGGGAGCATGGCGAAGTATCTGCTGTTGTACAGCGGGGGCCACATGCCCGAGACCGAGGCTGAGCAGGCCCAGGTCATGAAGGCCTGGGAGGGCTGGTTCACGGAGCTCGGTTCGGCGGTCGCCGACCCCGGCAACCCGTTCACGTCGGCCGCGAAGAAGATCACGAGCGGTCCGGTCACGACGGACACGCAGGCCACGGCGAGCGGCTACTCCGTCATCGAGGCGGACTCGCTCGAGCAGGCGGCCAAGCTCGCCGGCGGCTGCCCGGTCCTGCAAGGTGGCGCCGACATCACGGTGTTCGAGACGTTCAACGTGATGTAAAGCGGTCGAACGGGGCCCTCCCCGCAGGGGAGGGCCCCGCGCCTCATCGCGCCTCATCGCGGCGCGATGAGTGAGGAAGAACGCCGCGCCGGTGCTCCGGTCGAGATGGGATCGGATCGCTTGGAGGCGTTCAGCGACGGCGTGATGGCTGTGATCATCACGATCCTCGCTCTCGAGCTGCGGCCACCTCACGGGGCCACGCTCGCGGCGCTCCGCGACGAGGTGCCGAGCCTGTTCATCTACGTTCTGGCGTTCACGTTCATCGCGATCTACTGGAACAACCACCATCACCTTCTGCGCGCCACCGAGCGGATCAGCGGCGCGGTGATGTGGGCGAACATGTTCCTACTCTTCTGCCTCTCGCTGATCCCGGTCACTACCGAGTGGCTCCGTAACGTGTCAACCGAGCCGCTCCCCGCTGCGGCCTTCGGGGTCGTCTGTCTCTTGGCTGGTTTCTCGTTCACTCTGCTGGTGCGCGCGATCATCCGCGCGAACGGCCGAGACTCGCTCGTGGGCAAGGCGATCGCCTCCGACATCAAGGGGAACGCCTCACTCGCGATGTACGCGGCGGGCGGCGGGCTCGCCTACGTCGAGGTGTGGATCGCGTATGCGCTATGCGCGGCGGTGGCCGTGATGTGGATGGTCCCCGATCGCCGCTTCACTCGGAGGTCGGGCGCCGGTCACCAGTAGCGGGCGGTCGCCATGGTCGCCGCGGCGATCAGGATCAGCGCCAGGCTGACCCTGCCGAGCATCCGGAAGCGTTCGATCAAGCTCTTCATGCTGGCCGCCTGCTCGGGTTGCGGCGGACCGCCC
>JAYUAK010000291.1:0-1558 GCA_043741335.1 Actinomycetota bacterium | reverse complement strand
TCGCGAAGACGCACAACATGGAGCACGTCTTCGACTTCGCGGGACCGCCGCGGTCTCCGTCGCCGACGAGCACGCGGGCAAAGGTCTATGGGCATCCGTTCGGGTTCATCCCCGAGAACTATCCGGACTGGCCACCGGGGACACAACCCAGCGATTACATCGGTCAGTAGCCAGGCGTGTGTGCGTTGCGACACTAATCTGTATCAGGATTGCGGCGCCCAACCACCTCGAAATGAGACGCCGTGAGCTCGCGTTCGATGAGGTAACGCTCGTCCTCGGGGTAGAACCTGGCCACGGAGATGTCCTCGCCGGCGAATGCCTGGATCGCCTCTTCGGCGCTCCAGAGGCTGATCACCATGAACTCGGCGCGGTCGCCTTCGACCCCGCCTGAGCATGAACACGCCCTCGTTGCCCGGCGTTTCCGCGAGCGACTCGACCCCCGTCTCCCCCATGTAGGTGGTGTAGGCGTCCGCATCCACAGCACGCGTCGAACCGCGCCAGACCCTCGCGATCATCCGAACCCCCTTTGTCCGCAACAGCGTAGGCACCTCGGCTGGTGCCGTCGGCCAGCCTACGGCTGCCGCGGGATCACCAGGACATCGACCGCCGTACACCCGTCCGGCCCAACGATCAGTGGGTTCACGTCCAGCGCGTCGAACAGGTCGCCGAGGTCGGCGGCGAGCACCGAGAGTCGCGACACAGCGCGCGCAAGAGCGGCGATGTCGGCCGGCGGCGCACCCCGGACGCCAGCCAGCAGCGGACGGATACGGAGCCCGTCGACCAACGCGCGCGCGCGCGGCTGGTCGAGCGGCGGCAAAGCCAGCCGGCGGTCGTGCAGCACTTCCACGAGCACCCCACCGGCCGCTGCCAACACGAGCGGGCCGAATTGCGGGTCTCGCACGATCCCGATCGCCACCTCCACGCCGGTCGGTGCCATCGCGGCGACGACGACGTCCGTACCCAAGCGCTCGGCCAAGCCCGCGTAGGCAGCGCGCAGCGCATCCGCATCGCGGAGCCCCAGGACCACCCCGCCCACGTCCGACTTGTGAAGGACGTCGGGCGCGGCCGTCTTCAACGCCACCGGCCAGCCGACCGTGTCCGCGGCCACCAGCGCCTCATCGACGGACGTCGCACCAAGCGCCGTGGTCGTCGGGATCCCGTAGTCGGCTAGCAAGGCGAGCCCTTCCAGCTCGCTCCATTCGCCGCTTCCGGCGAATCGCGCGCGCCATTGCTCGCGGATCTCCTCAGCGACCGCGGGGGGTGGTTCGACCGGAAGGCGATCGCGTACCGCGCGATAGTCGAGCAGGTGGCGAAGTGCGACCAGTCCCGACGCCGTCCCTTCGAGCACGGGGATCCCTTCGTCGCGCAGGAGCGCCGCCTCGTCGTTCGCGACCGCGCTCGCCAGGTTCGAAAGGACACAGAAGGGTTTGGTCGTAGAAGCGAACACCTCGCGCGCGATGTGCACGTAGCCCTCGTCGTGCGGCTCGCCCTGTCGGGTCATGTCCACGACGAACGCGAGCGCCGCGGTGGCGGGATCGTCGTGGAGGGCGTGGAAGCA
>JAYUAK010000290.1:0-3966 GCA_043741335.1 Actinomycetota bacterium | reverse complement strand
CGGGAGCGGAGTACGGCAATCCCTCGCGCGCCCAGGCCTCCATGCCGCCCTCGAGGTTGTGAGCCTCGAAGCCGCGCGCTTGGAGCATCATCGTGGCGAGCTCGCTGCGGTTGCCGGATCGGCAGATCACGACGACCGGCTTGGCCGTGTCCAGGTCGGATCCTGCGCCGGCCATGATCGCGTTCAGGGGCAGATGGATCGCGCCCTCGACACGACCTGCGTCCCACTCGTACTGCTCGCGACAGTCGACGAGTTGCACCTCGCCGAGGTGTTCGAACGTTCCGCGCGGAGTGGAGAGCTCTTCGATCATTCGCAGATGCAAATCCTATCAGCGAGGTAGGTTTCCGCGACCTCGGCCACGAGACCGCCTCGCCGAGTACGCTGCCTCGCATGGCGGGTTTCGACATCCTGGTGCTCGGCGACGTCAATCCGGACCTGGTGTTGAGCGGCGAGACGGTCGAGCCGGCGTTCGGACAGGCGGAGCGGCTGGTCGATGACGCGCAATTGGTGATCGGTGGATCCGGCGCCATCTTCGCGTGCGGCGCAGCGAGGCTGGGACTCCAGGTGGCGTTCGCGGGCGTGGTCGGCGACGACATCTTCGGCCGGTTCATGTGCGACCAGCTTCAAGGACGTGGCGTGGACACATCCGGGATCGTCGTCGACCCGGGCCGTCCGACGGGTGTGACGGTCGTGCTTTCCGGCAGACAGGACCGCGCGATGTTGACGTTTCCCGGAACGATCGGGGACCTCCGCCGCTCGCTGATCGACGAGGATCTGCTCGGACGTTCGCGTCATGTGCACGTGAGCTCGTACTTTCTTCAGGGCGCCCTCACACCGGAGCTGCCCGATCTGCTGCGGGAAGTGCGCGCGGGGGAGGCCACGACGTCGATCGACCCGAACTGGGATCCCTCGGGCATGTGGGACGGCGGCCTGCTTGCCCTGCTCCCCGAGGTGGACGTGTTCCTACCGAATGAGATGGAGGCGCTCAGCCTGGCGCGCATCTCGGTGACGGAGGACGCGATCGCGCGGCTGCGATCCTCAGGAGCGGGAACCGTGGTGGTGAAAACCGCGGAACAGGGCGCGGTCGGCGCGCAGGTGAGCGAGTCCGTCACCGTACCGGCCTTTCCGACGCAGGTGCTGGATTCAACCGGCGCAGGAGATTCGTTCGACGCGGGATTCCTGGCCGGGTTCTTGGCCGGCGAACCATTGCGGCGTTGCTTGGAGATCGGGAACGCGTGCGGAGCGCTCTCGACGCTTGGGCTCGGCGGGACGTCGACGCAGCCCACCATGGTCGAGGCGTTGGAGGCGATCGAGCGGGGCTCCGTGCCGTGATCGTCTGTCTGGCAGCGAACCCTTCGATCGACAAGCTCTTCGAGATCGAGCGGTTGGTCCGCGGCGACATCCATCGGCCGCTCGGGTTCGAGCAGACGGCGGGCGGCAAGGGCTTGAACGTCGCGCGCGCGGCGCGGTCGCTGGATGCCGATGTGCGCGCGGTGGCGCTCCTTCGCGGGCATGCAGGCAAGTGGCTCGAGGAGACGCTTTCTTCCGAAGGCGTGCACGGTTCGTTCGTGTGGACGCACGGTGAGAATCGTTCGTCGCTCTCCGTGGCCGATCGCGAGACCGGCGGGCTGACCGAGTTCTACGAGCACGGCTCCGAGGTTCCGTCTTCGGCGTGGGGGGAGCTGGCGCACGCCATGAGCGAGCTGTTCGAGGGCGCCTCGTGGCTCACGATCTCGGGTTCGGTTCCGTTGGGAGTCGAGGACACGGCGTACCGGGACATGGTGGCCGAGGCGCGGGCCGCGGGCGTCCACGTGGCGCTCGATGCCGAAGGCGATCGCCTCCGATCGGCGCTCGCCGTGCATCCCGACGTCGTCAAGGTGAACGCGTCGGAGGCATCGGGACTGCTCGGCATCCCGACCTCGGGCCGCGACGACGCATTGGTTGCGGCGCAGAAGCTCCGCGAGCTCGCGGGGGGCGGGGACCACGTGGGTATCGTGACGCGCGGAGCCGAAGGAGTCGTGCTCGCCGCGCCCGACGGTGCTCTGTTCGAAGGTGTGCTGTACGTCCGGGGGCGGTATCCGGTCGGCAGCGGCGACGCGTTCCTCGCCGGGTTGGTCGTGGGTCTGGACCGAGGTGACGGGTGGGCGGGCGCGCTCCGCCTGGCGTTGGGAGCCGCCACCGCAAACGCCGAGCTGCCGGGTGCCGGTCGACTGGACCCCTCGCGGGTCGAGGCGCTCGCCGAGCAGGCAACCGTCAGACTGCTCTAGCGATGCCGAAGGATCCTTCTCGAGCGAGTGACGAGGTTGATCGGCAGCTCGCCGAGCAGATCCGTTACTACGACGACCGGGCCGCCGAGTACGAGGACCTGTGGTTCCGACGAGGTCGACACGACCTGGGGCCGGCGTTCAATGAGGGCTGGGTCCGGGAGACGGCGATCGTGGAGGCGGCGGCGGATGCGTTCGACGCATCCGGCCGCGTGCTGGAGCTTGCCTGTGGGTCCGGCTTATGGACACGGCGACTCGCGCCGCGCGCCTCGCATTTGGTCGCGGTGGACTCGTCGCCAGCGATGCTCGAGCTGAACCGCGGTCGCTTCGGGACGCCGAACGTCACCTACGTGCAGTCGGATCTCTTCGACTGGGAGCCGGGCGAACGGTTCGACACCGCATTCACCGGATTCTTCATCTCCCACGTCCCTCCGGATCGGTTCGCGTCGTTCTGGGAGCGACTCGCGTCCTGGATGGAGCCCGGCGGCCGGCTCTTCCTGGTCGACGACCTCGCGGGACCTGATCGTCCGTATTCAGGAGACGTCGTGGAGGATGGTCCGTCGTTCGCGCATCGCCGGCGGTTGGCCGACGGCCGCGAGTACACGATCGTGAAGCGTTTCTACGAGCCGGCCGAGCTGGTCGCTGCGCTCGGCGCCCTCGGATGGGACGCGGACATCGGCGCATCGGGCGTCCACTTCTTGTTCGGCACCGCTCGGCCTCGATAGCGGTCGTCAGGGTGTGCGAACGGGGTTCGTGAGCGCGCCGATGCCTTCGATCTCGATGGTGACCTCGTCGCCGTCTCGCAGGAACCGCGGCGGTGTTCGCGCGAACCCCACACCGGGCGGCGTCCCGGTCGCGATGATGTCGCCCGGCTCGAGCGTCAGCGTTCGGCTGATGAACGCGATCAGCTCGGCGACGCCGAACACCATCTGTTCGGTCGAGGAATCCTGCACCTGCTCGCCGTTCAGGCGGCAGCTGATCCGTAGCGCCTGCGGGTCGGGGATCTCGTCCGCGGTGACGAGCCACGGCCCCATGGGCAAGAACGTGTCGATCGCCTTGCCGAGCATCCACTGCGAGCTCCGGAACTGAAGGTCGCGCGCGGAGACGTCGTTCACACAGGTGTAGCCGGCAACGCGGCGGAGCGCATCCGCTTCGCTGACGCGCGTTGCGGTCGCCCCGATCACCACGCCGAGCTCGGCTTCGTAGTCGGGTTGCTCCGTGTCGACCGGTACCACGATCGGGTCGCCGGGCCCGATGACGGAGTTTGCGAACTTCGGGAACAGGATCGGATGGTCGGGAACGGGCTGGCCTGACTCGGCCGCATGGTCGCGATAGTTGAGCCCAACGCACACGATCTTGCCGGGGCGGGGGATGGGCGCGCGCAACGTGAGCCCGCCGAGCGGGACGAGATCACGGTCGCTCGCGCCGCGCGCGTCGTCGCTTCCGCCACCATCCAGGAACGTCCGGAGATCAACGCCCATCGGCACGACCGAGTCGCCTTCGATCCGGCCGAAGCCGCCGTCGAACGAGACGAGTTTCACGGAACCAGCACGACCTTGAAACGATCGGCGCCGCCGACGAGATCCTGGAACGCTTGCTGGCCGTCGGCGAGCGGCATGGTCGTGATCCAACCCTTTGGGTCGAGCGCGCCCTGTTCGACAAGCTCGATCGCACGGGCGAAATCGTCGTCGCTCCACGCGTA
>JAYUAK010000289.1:0-1561 GCA_043741335.1 Actinomycetota bacterium | reverse complement strand
CTAGGTTGCCCTGTCGCTTAACGAAAGAGGGGGCTTCGGATGAAGCATGCACACGAACGGCGAGCTCGGCGTCGCGCACTGGTGGCCGGACTCACTGCTGCGATGACACTCGTCGCTGTCCTTGCATTGACCGCACCCGCCGGGTCGGTCGGCCGCATGGCTGCCGCCCACGCCCAGGCGATCCGGATCCGCGGAGCGTTCGACGTCCGGACCGGCGGATCCGCCGTCGCCCCGAGCGCGCGCGTAGCGCGCGCTCGCGCCACGCTCGCTCGACGCCTGGGCACGCAGGGCGTCATCCAGTCCGACCCGGTCACCGGCACGCTCCGGATGGTCGGCCGGTTGAACGGCTACCTCACCGGCCCGAGCCGCCGTCCGGCGACGCGGGTCGCGATGACCTTCGTCCAACGGAACCTCGCGGCATTCGGCCTCTCCAGATCGGACCTCAAGACGTTCCATCTGCGCCAGGACTACGCGGACGTCGGGGGTACGCACCACGTGTCGTGGACGCAGTCGTTCCGCGGCGTGACCGTGTTCCACAACGGTCTTCGCGCGAACGTGACGACGGACGGACGCTTGGTCAACGTGACGGGCTCGCCGGTGCACGGCATCCGCGTCGCCTCCGTGCGGCCGCGCATCAGCTCCGATAGCGCGATCAGCGCCGCGTTGAGGGACGGCGGAGCCCGAGTGGCGGCGGCTCGGTCTGCTGACTCGGCCACGCTCGTGCTGTTCCCGACCGGACGGGGAGTCCGACTCGCCTGGCGGACCTTGACCTGGCCGAGCACCCAGCAGCTGAACCTGTCGGTCGTCGACGCCACGACGGGCGACGTGCTCTATCGACAGAGCCTGACGAGTGACGCCACCGGAACCGCGAGCGCATGGGAGTTCTACCCGAGCGACCTCGTCCCGCCCGGTGGCAACGTCGCGAACCCGGTGACGTTCCCGGTGAACGACGGCACCAAGCTTTCCGGGAGCAACGCCTACGTCTGGGCGGACGTGAAGGACAACAACAAGCCCGACCCAGGAGAGAACATCCCGGCGCTTTCGGGGACCGACTGGACGATGGCGGCGGCACTGGATACCACGAACACCTCGCAGAACTGCTCGACCGCACGGCCCTGCACGTGGGACAAGAACGTGCCGTTCAGCTGGCAAGCCAACATGGCGCAGAACGCCGCGCAGGTCATGTACTACCTGAACAAGTACCACGACCATCTGACCGGCGCGCCCTACGGCTTCACCGCCTCGGCTGGAAACTTTGAGACCTCTGGCGGCGACCCCGTCCTGGGCAACACCATGGACGGCGCCAACTCGAACAATGGGCTTCCCGACAAGAACCACTTCGACAACGCCAACATGAGCACGCCGCCCGATGGCGAGTCGCCGACGATGCAGATGTATCTCTTCCGCGCGGCCTTCGGTCTTCCCAACGTGCCGTCGACGGACGGAGGCGACGACGCTGAGGTCGTGTACCACGAGTACACCCACGGGTTGTCTAACCGGCTCGTCCAGTTCCCTGACGGCACCTCAGGTCTGACCACCCAGCAGGCGGGCTCGATGGGCG
>JAYUAK010000288.1:0-1567 GCA_043741335.1 Actinomycetota bacterium | reverse complement strand
TGACCCGGCGTTCTTCCTGGCGGCCGGGGCCGCGGGTGTGCTGGCGGGCCGGATGGCTGCGGGCAACCGTCGGTGGCGTGCGGCCCGCGAGCCTTAGTCGTCGTCGGATCCGCCGTCGCGCCTATCCGCGATCCGACGCCCGATGCGCTCGCCGACGGTCAGGAGATGCACGTACCCGAGGCCCGCCCAGACGAGCACGAGTCCGACGTCCAC
The DNA here is from genome assembly GCA_043741335.1 of Actinomycetota bacterium. Taxonomy (GTDB): domain Bacteria; phylum Actinomycetota; class UBA4738; order UBA4738; family HRBIN12; genus JBBQVZ01. The sequence continues at coordinate 1,354 of JAYUAK010000288.1, read as the reverse complement.
GATCGCGAGGACCACCCACAGCGTCCCGCCTGCGGGTCGCCACGAGCAACCGCCCGGACAGGAGTGTGGACGGTTGGCCCACCCCGTCAACGCGAACAAGCCGAGTATCGCGTTCACCCCGACCGTCGTCCAGACCAGCGCGCGACGCGATGTGTCTCCCGACGCTTCTGGGGGCTCGGCCGGATCCGGCCTCGGAGGAACGTGGGGAACGTGGGGCTGGGACATCACATGTGTGCGATCAGCTGATCGACGCGTTCGTCGACGCTGCGGAACGGATCCTTGCAGAGCACGGTCCGCTGCGCCTGATCATTGAGCTTCAGGTGGACCCAGTCGACCGTGTAGTCGCGGCGCTTCGCCTTGGCTTGCCGGATGAAATCTCCCCGAAGCTTCGCGCGAGTCGTCTGCGGCGGTTCGCGCATGGCGCGATTGATCTCTCGATCCGTGCACACGCGTTCGACCCTGTTGCCCTTCTCGAGCAAGTAGTAGAGACCGCGATTGCGGTTGACATCGTGGTACGCGAGGTCGAGCAAGGCGACGCGCGGCGACGCGAGCGGCAGGTCGTGCTTGGCCTGATAGCGCTCGATCAAGAGCCGCTTCGTCACCCAATCCACCTTGCGCCCCAGTCGTTCCGGGTCGCCTTCTGAGAGAGCCTCCAGCGCGAGTCGCCACTCCTCTAGGAGGGTCTTCGAGACTTCGTCGGCACCGCGGCGCTCCAAGAAGCGCGCGGTCTTGTCGTAGTACTCGGTTTGCATCTCGATCGCGGTCAGCTCGCGGCCGTTCGCGAGCTTCACGCTGCGCGTGCAGGTCGTGTCGTGGCTGATCTCGCGGATCGCACGGATCGGATTCTCGAGCGTCAGGTCGCGCATCACGGTGTTGGCTTCGATCATCCGAAGCACCAGATCGGTGATACCGACCTTCATGAAGGTCGTCCACTCGCTCATGTTCGAGTCGCCGACGATCACATGGAGCCGCCGGAACCGTTCAGCGTCGGCGTGCGGTTCGTCGCGCGTGTTGATGATCGGTCGGGAGCGGGTGGTGGCGCTCGACACGCCCTCCCAGATGTGTTCGGCGCGTTGCGAGATACAGAACTGCGCCCCGCGGGGCCCGTGCAGGACCTTGCCCGCTCCGCAGTAGATCTGCCGCGTGACGAAGAACGGGATCAGGACGTCGGCCATCCGCGCGAACTCGCCGTGGCGCGCGACCAAGTAGTTCTCGTGACACCCGTAGGAGTTGCCGGCCGAATCGGTGTTGTTCTTGAACAGGTACACCTGGCCGCTGATGCCCTCTTCGTGCAGCCGCATCTCGGCGGCCCCCAACAGCCCCTCCAGGATCCGCTCCCCCGCCTTGTCGTGCG
>JAYUAK010000287.1:0-1572 GCA_043741335.1 Actinomycetota bacterium | reverse complement strand
CCGTGCGCTTCGGATGGGGTGTTGAACGACTGGATGTTGCAGGCCGCGAGCTCGCGTTCGGTGCGCCGCGAACGCCCGCTGGCCGCCCAGCGCGGCGGCGAATCGATGGCGATCACGTCGGGGCGGAACTCGGCGAGCATCTGGCCGACCTCGGCAGGACGGATGTGCGAACGCACCGCGAGTGGCACCCGGCGTTCATCCATCAGGACGAGGTCGAGCCCTTTGGCCACGCCGACGTCGATCCCGAGCGATCGCACGCGCTACGGCGTCCGCTGTCGGTGCGCCAAGAAGTCGAGCAGGTCGCTCCGGGTGAGCACGCCGAGCACCTGTCCCGCCTTGGTGACCAGGACGGCTGGTCCATGCTCGAGCTCGCCGAACGCCGACTCGATCGGATCGTCGAACTCGACCATGGGGATGGGAGGCGCCATCACCTCGGCGACGTCGGCTTGCAGTGCGTCGGGGTCGCGGAAGATCCGGTCGAGCAATTGCCGGTCGCGGATCGAGCCAACGAACTGCGACACATCGGTGCTGTCTTCTCGGACGACCGGCGCCTGGGAGATGTCGGCAGCCTGGAGCCGATCGACCGCTTGCCGGACCTTGTCGTGTGCGCCGATCGTGATGAGAGGCGGCAGGTCAGTGTGCTTGGCGGTGAGCACCTCCTCGACGCGAACCACTTCGGGACGGTCAAGCATGCCGTGCTGAAGCATCCACGAGTCGGAGTAGACCTTCGACAGGTACTGACGACCGGTGTCGGGCAGCAGCACGACGATCGTCTTCGTCGCGTCGAGCTCACGAGCGACCCGCAGCGCCGCGAACACCGCTGTTCCGGCCGAGCCTCCGACCAAGATGCCTTCTTGACGCGTGATCGCCCTCGCCAACCGGAAGGAATCCCGATCCGACACCTTCACGTAGCGGTCCACGACCGAGGGATCGAACGTTCCCGGCCAGAAGTCTTCGCCGATCCCTTCGACCAGATACGGCCGTGGCTCGTCGCCGGAAAAGACGGAGCCCTCGGGATCGGCGCCGACGACCAGGACCTCCGGATTCTGTTCTTTCAGGTAGCGTCCGACGCCGCTGATCGTGCCCCCGGTCCCGACGCTCGCGACGAACACGTCGATCGTGCCGTCGGTCTGGCGCCAGATCTCGGGCCCGGTCGTCTCGTAGTGCGTCTTCGGGTTCTCCGGGTTGAAGTACTGGTTCGGTTGATACGCGCCGGGGATCTCCTCCGCCAGCCGATCGGCCACGCGGTAATAGGACTCGGGGGACTCCGGCGGAACGGCGGTCGGGCAGATGACGACCTCGGCGCCGTAGGCGCGCAGGAGCGAGATCTTCTCCTGGCTCATCTTGTCGGGCATGACGAAGATGCACTTGTAGCCGCGGATCGCGGCCGCGATGGCGAGGCCGTGGCCGGTGTTGCCCGATGTCGGCTCGACGATCGTCCCGCCGGGCTTCAGCAAGTCGGCGGCCTCCGCCGCTTCGATCATGCGGATCCCGATCCGATCCTTGACGCTCCCACCCGGGTTCAACATCTCGAGCTTGGCCAAGATCGTCGGCCGGACGCCTGCGGTGACC
>JAYUAK010000286.1:0-1574 GCA_043741335.1 Actinomycetota bacterium | reverse complement strand
TCGAACCCACAGCTCATGCCGACCACATCGGCCACCTGGGACGGGGGCCGATCCGCGCGGCTCGCCACGACAGCGGTCCAGCGGTTGTGCTCGATCAGCCCGTCAGGCAGAAACATCTCCGTCGTGTCCAGCTCGACCCACCGTCGTGGGATCGGTTGGGTCTGGGCCTTGACGTTCCGAACGGCCGCCAGGTGGATCCCCGTGTCGGCGAGCAGCGCGCGACCGGGCTCCGCTTCCAGACGGATGCCCTCCGTCCGCAGACCGTGACGGCCCAGGCCCGCGCGCAACGACGTGGCCACCGCGTCGGCATAGGCCTCGATCGACGGCGAGAGCTCGTCCACCGGCCGTTGCATGCCGCGCGTCGTAGCGCGCCCGGTGGGATCGCGCGGGGAGGCGAACCCTCCGCCCACGTCGATCTCGCGAGGCGTCCAACCGCCCCAGGCGCCCGACAGCGCTCCGATCGTGTCTGCGAAGCTCGTCGCCATCGCGCGCCAGACCTCGACCGAATGGTGGTGCCGCCCGAGGTGCGCCATGACGCCGGTCACGTCCAGCTCCTCCGCCGCGAGAACCGAGGGCCCGATCACGATCAGCTCCTCGGTCGGGATGCCCGGCTTGTAGGCAGCGGCCGCCTCTCGGATCGGCACGTCCGTCTCGGCGAACTCGGTGAGCGTGTCGAGGCCGTCGTAGTCGGGTCGAATGCGGAACCGCACCACCGCCCGGCGACCGGAACGTCGGGCCGCCTCTCGCACCAGGTCCACCTCGCGGGCGCTGTCGAGCGTGATCCGGCACCCGGCGTCGACCGCGCGTGCGATGAGTTCCGGGGCTTTCACCGAGCCGTTCACAGAGATCGTCTCGGGTGGCACGCCGGTCCGCAGCGCCGCCTCGAGCTCCCCGGGACCGAACGTGTCGCATCCGGTCCCCTCCTGCGTGAGGATCCGGCGGAGCGCCAGCGTGAAGTTCGCCTTGATGGAAGGCAGCAGCAGAACCTCGCCCTCAGGCCAGGCAGCGCGGAACGCCGCCGCGATCCGACGGACATTGCGGCGCAGTTGGTCTTCCGAGACTACGTAGATCGGCGTGCCGAACGTCCGTGCGAGCTCGACGGCGTCGCACGCCTCGACCCACAGGTGGCCCTCATGGATCGACAGACACTCGTCGATCGCGACCGGCCTATCCGCGCGCGCGTCCACGTCCGCTCAGCTCTGGTAGATCGGCTGGAACGTCTGGTCCCAGATCTGTTGCTCCGCGGTCGTCAACACGCGGTAGCCGTGCAGCCGCGCGTACATCTCCTTCGTGGGATACACGAGTGGGCTGTCTGCGACGGGGCTCCCCTGAGAGCTCAACACCTGCTGCGACGCCGGAACGGGCGAGACGTTCTGGATCCAGCCGACGATCATGGCCGCGACGTCCGGACGGTAGATGAAGTCCATGAACGTCAACGCATCGAGCGGGTGCTCGGCGAACGCGGGGATGCACAGGCTGTCCGTCCACAACAGCGCGCCCTCGTCGGGGACGACGAACTTCAGTTGGGGCGACCCGCCCAGTTGGAGCTGCAGGATGTCGGCCGACCACGCCAT
>JAYUAK010000285.1:0-9253 GCA_043741335.1 Actinomycetota bacterium | reverse complement strand
GGCCGATACCGACCGCGATCCCGCCGACTCGGCCGAGGTCGAGGCCAGACCAAGCGAGCATCTGTTGCAAGGCCGGTGTGACCGATTCCTGGCGGGCCTTCCCAGCGATCGAGACGTTCGCGAGGACCTCGCGATCGTCGCCGATGGCCACGCTCGTCTGCGGCGTGGACGTATCGATCCCGAGGACGATCATCGGGCCACGCTCCACGGCAAGAGCAGCTGCTCCGCACGCTCCCAACGTTCGACCCAGCTCTGGCCACCGGGCGATAGCGCGATCCGGCGGGCCTCGTCGGAGTCTTCGCCGGTGAGCTCGATCGTGACGTGATCCGCGGGCAAGATCTCCTCGATGACATCGCCCCATTCGACCAGCAGGACCGCCTCGCCATCGCCGAGCTCCTCGAGCCCCAGATCCATCACGTCTTGCATCCGGTCCAGGCGGTACACGTCGACGTGGGCGATGCCGAGGCGTCCCCGGTACTCGCGAACCAGCGTGAACGTGGGCGAAACCACTTGATCGTGCACGTCGAGGCCACGCGCGACGCCTTGTACGAGCGTCGTCTTCCCGGCGCCGAGCTCGCCTGTGAGGATCACGGCATCCCGCGGCCGGAGCAGCGCAGCGAAAGCCTCCCCTACCGCTCGGGTGTCCTCAGCGGTCTCGGTCCGAAGCTCGATCCGCATCAGAACAGCTCCAACTGCTCCTCGGCGGAGGCATCTCCCGCCGGGGGTTCCGCCACCGCCGGTTGCGACGGGTTCCGCAGCTCGTCGAGCGTCCGATCGATCAGCGCGAAGTCCTCGCGCAGTTGTGCGAACTGCGTCGAACCCTCGCCTCCGCCGTGCAGGATGGCCGCCGGATGAAACGTCGGGACGACGGTGCGACCGTGCCACGGGAACGTTTGCCCGCGCAGTCGCGTGATCCCTTGCGACGTGTTCAGCACGAATTTCGTGGCGAAGTTCCCGAGCGTGCAGACGACCTTCGGCTGGATGATCGAGAGCTGCTCGATCAACCACGGGGTGCATGCCTCGATCTCGTCGGGCAGCGGATCGCGATTCCCCGGCGGCCGGCACTTGAGGATGTTCGCGATATAGACGTCACTGCGATCGAGACCGATCTCGCCCAACATCCGGTTGAGCAGCTGGCCGGCCGCTCCGACGAATGGCTCCCCCTGCTTGTCCTCGTGGAACCCGGGGGCCTCGCCGATGAACAGCAGATCCGCGTCCGGGTCCCCGACGCCGAACACGACCTGCGTGCGGCCTTCGGCCAGACGGCACGTGGTGCACGTCGATGCATCGGCGGCAGCGGCCGCGAGTGTCCTCATCCGCGAGCCCGTCGTGTGCGCTTCAGGCCGAGCGTCTGACGCGCAAACACCCGGAGGTCGTGATTCACCTCGGCCGGGCGTTCGAGCATCGCCATATGTCCCGCGTCTTCGATCACAACGAGCCTGGCGTCGGGCAGGCCACCGACCAACTCCACCGCGGCCGCCGGCGGAGTGATCCGGTCGTGCTGGCCAACGATCACCAGCGCCGGTACCCCGACCTGGGGAAGCGCGTGACGCAGGTCCATCTCCATGAGCTCGGCGAGGCCGTCGGTCCACACCTCGGATCGAGCGTGCTCGGCCAGCCCGACGATGTGATCGACAAGATGCGGTGGCGCATCCGGGCCGAATTGCGTCATGCGGGTCACGACGCCTCCGACCTCGGTGGGACTCGCCAGCACAGCGCGACGAAGCCAGTCGACCCGACGCGCCGCCATAGCGAACGTGCCCGTGTTCGGACGCAGGAACTCGGTCACCGATCCGATGGCGCCGCGGAACAGCTCGGATGACGAGGCGCCAATCAAGACGACGCCTGCGACGCGCGGACCGAAGAGCTCGGGATGCTGCTCGGCCATGGCAAGGATCGCCATCGCACCCATGCTGTGCCCGATCACGATCACCGGACGGTCGGGGGCGACCGCGTCGAGCACGGCTGCCAGGTCGCGCCCCATCGCGCGGATCGACAGGTCGCCGTGCGCTGCACTCCCGCTTTCGCCATGCGAACGGTGATCCATCAACACGCATCGGAAGTCGTCTGCCAGGTCGATCCACTGTTCGTGCCAGGCCGACATGTCCAGGCTGAACCCATGCGTGAACAGCAGGATCGGGGCATCGGCGTCCCCGGCCGCCCGAACGGCGATCTCAGTTCCGTCGAAGGAACGAACGGGGTGCCGAAGATCCGGCGGCAGATCCCTGATAGGCGGAGCGTGATCGTGTCGTCGATGACGGCGCATGAACACGAGACCCACGGCGGCTCCGGCGACGGCCGTCCCAGCGGTCAGCGCGGCCGTGAGGGCCGCGGTTCGCTTCGATCTCATCCCACGTACTCCCGTGGAACGCGGCAGCCGATCCCAGCCACGATCTCGTAGCCGATCGTTCCCGCAAGTTCGGCGAGCTCCTCGGCCGGCACCGCCTGGTCGCCCTGACGGCCCAGCAGCACCACCTCATCCCCGGACTCGACGGTCAGGCCGCCGCAGTCCACGATCAACTGATCCATGGTCACGCTCCCCGCCACACGGCATCTCTGCCCCCGGATCAGGACGTCTGCCTTGGATGACAAGAGTCGAGGGTAGCCGTCTGCGTAGCCCACCGGCACGGTGGCAACGTTCGCGTCGCCCTCCAGCCGATACCGATGGCCGTACGAGACAGCCTCGCCCGCCGGCAGACGCCTGACCATGGTGACGGCCGAGCGCCAGGTGAGCGCCGGCCGCAACCCGAGGCCGGCGCCCGTTCCCACTCCCGGCTCAACGCCGTAGATCGCGATCCCGGCCCGAACCACATCCAGGTGGGTCTGCGGATACAGGATCGTGGCGCCACTGTTCGCGGCGTGAAGCAGCCGAGGTTGATGTCCCGCCGCCCGCACGTCCTCGACGACCCTCAGGAAGGTCTTCAGCTGAAGCAGCGTCGTCTTCTCGTCCTCCGTGGAGCTGGCGAAGTGCGTCCAGAGCGCGTCCAACCGCAGATGTGCGGCGGCCACGCGATCGACGAACCCCGCCGTCGCATCGGGCGGGTAGACGCCGACCCGATGCATCCCTGTGTCGACCTTCACATGGACGCCGATCTCGCGGCCGGCGGCGACTTGAGCCAACCGCGCCAGGCCGGCGTCGGTGTACAGACTCGGCGTCAGCCCCGCTTCGAGCGCCCTCCGCTCGGCCCCGGATGGAAACTCCGAAAGGACCAAGATGGGGGCCTCGACCCCGGCGTCTCGCAGCCCGAGGCCTTCCTCGACGAGGGCGACGCCGATCCAGTCCGCGCCGGCCTCCAGGGCGGCGCGCGCGACCGGGACGTCGCCGTGTCCGTAGGCGTTCGCCTTCACCACCGCCATCAGCTGGGCGCGTTCGGGCTTCAGAAGGCGAACGTTGTGACGGATCGCCTCGAGATCCACCTGGATCCACGTGGGGCGCATGCGTGTCACGCGTTCTCCCGCACCCGGTTGACGGCCTCGGGCAGATGCGAAGCGATGTCGGAGGCGAGTGTCCCTTCGCCGAGCGACCGGCCGGCGAGGATCCCGGCCAGGCCGTGAACGTAGGCGCCGGCAGAGGCGGAGTCCTCCGGGTCGAGGCCGCGGGCGAGCAGTCCTCCGATGACTCCGGTCAACACATCGCCCGAACCGGCCGTGGCCAGCACCGGCCCGCCGGTCGGGTTGACCCGCACCGTTCCGTCGGGCGTGATCACCAGTGTTCGGCTTCCTTTCAACAGGACAACAGCGCCGGTCGTTGCGGCGAGAGCGCGCCCATGGCGCATACGGTCGTCGTTCAGCTCGCGGGCGCTCACTCCGGACAGCCGGGCGAACTCCCCCGCGTGGGGCGTGAGGACGACCTCGGCTTTGTGATCGGCAAGGTCGTCGGCACGACCGGCGAATGCATTCAACCCGTCGGCGTCGAGCACGAACGGGACGGAACAGGCGCGGACCAGCTCGCGCAGGAAGCCGGCGGTCTCTTCGTTCGTCGACAACCCCGGACCGATCGCCACTGCGTCGACACCGTCTAGGCGTTCCAAGACAATGTCCAACGACGTGGCCCCGATGGTGCCTTCAAAGGTTTCGTCGAGCGGGAGGAACGTCGTCTCGACCAACTCGGTCTGGACGACCGGCAGGATGCCCTTCGGCACCGCCACCTGAATCAGCCCGGCGCCGATCCTGCCTGCAGCTTCGGCGATCAGCCGGACGGCTCCAGTCATGCCGCGCGAGCCCGCCACGATCAAGAGGACGCCCGTCGCGCGCTTGTGCGTATCGATCGACCGCTCGGGCAGGAGAGACGCCACGTCGTCGGACTCCACCAAGAACGTGTTCGGTCGCATCAGGTCGTGCGGAAAACCGATGTCGGCCACGCGCACCACACCAGCGAGCTCCGCGCCGGGCAGCACCACGGCGCCCACCTTGGCGGCGCCGAACGTCATGGTGAGATCGGCGCGAACCGCGTCGCCTTCAACGGCGCCGGTCGCGCCGTTCACGCCCGAGGGGATATCGACGGCGACGACCGGAGCGAGCGACGCGTTCACCCCTGCGATCGCGTCGGCCCACGCGTCCTCGGGGATGCCCCGGAACCCCGTGCCGAAGATCGCGTCGATCGTCACATCGGCGCGTTCCAACTCCCGAGCAAGCGTCGCGGCCGAGAATGGCATCACGCGGATCGAGGGCGCCTCGTCCAGTCGTGAGGCGTTCACGGCCGCCGGCTCCCGGAGGTCGGCGAGCGCCTCGACGGCCACGACGGCCACCCGCACGCCCCATCGCGCGAGGTGCCGAGCGGCCACCAATCCGTCGCCGCCGTTGTTGCCTTTCCCGCAGACGACGACGGCTCGCCGCCCGTATGTGCCACCCATCACGTCGACGGCGGCACGCGCAACGGCGCGACCGGCGCGTTCCATCAGCAGCTCGGCCGGGATCCCTCGCTCCTGGGTCTCGCGATCGAGAGCGGCCGCTTGGTCGGGTGTGAGGATCGGCTTCATTCGCTCACCGCCACGGCGAACGCAACCGCGCTCGTCTTCTCGTGCGTGAACGTGATCAGGACGCGCGAGATGCCCAATGCGTCGGCCCGCAGCTTTGCATTGCCCTCCAGGACGATCGATGGGGCGCCGCTTGGATGGCGGCTGATGTGGATGTCCTGCCAGCGTTTGCCCCGGTAACCGCCGAGCGCCTTGATCGTCGCCTCCCGTGCCGCGAACCTTCCCGCGTAGGACTCGGCGGGCCTCGACTTCCGGTCGCAGTACTCGCGCTCCTCGGGAGTGAACACCCGCTCGCGCATGGTGGGGTGCCGGGCGAGCGCTCGTTCCATGCGGGCGATCTCGCAGATGTCGACGCCGAGACCCACGATCTCCACGGGGACAGCGTAGTCGGGACTATTCGACCGTGACGCTCTTGGCGAGGTTGCGCGGCTGGTCCACGTCGCAGCCACGGAGCTTCGCAACGTGATACGCGAATAGCTGCAGGGGAACGGTCACGACGACAGGCGACAGTAGCTCGGGGGTCGCCGGAACTTCCAGCACGTGGTCGACGAGCGCCCCGATCTGCGTGTCGCCCTCCGTCGCGACCGCGATGACCGCCGCGCCTCGGGCGCGGACCTCCTGGATGTTCGAGAGCATCTTCGGGTAGACGTGACACTCGGTGGCGATGGCTACCACGGGTAAGCCGGCTTCGATCAGGGCGATCGGTCCGTGCTTCAGCTCCGCCGCGGGGAATCCCTCCGCGTGGATGTAGCTGAGCTCCTTCAGCTTCAGCGCACCTTCGAGCGCCGCCGGGTAGCCGGTGTGCCGACCGATGAACAGGACGTCGCGGACATCTCGATAGCGCTCGGCCAGCGCGCGCACCGCGCCGTCCAACCCGATAGCCCGCTGGACCTGGGCCGGCAGCTCGTCCATACGGTCCAGGATCTCGCCGATCTCTTCAGGGAACATCGAGCCGCGGACCTGCGCGAGATAGAGCGCGACCAAGTACTGCGACACCATCTGCGTCGCGAACGTCTTCGTCCCCGCGACCGCGATCTCCGGTCCCGCGTGCGTGTACAGGACCCCGTCGGCCTCGCGTGCGAGTGACGAGCCGACCGTGTTCGTCACCGCGATCACGTGCGAGCCCTGACGTCGAGCATGCCGTGCCGCCTCGAGCGTGTCGATCGTCTCGCCCGACTGGCTGACCGCGAGCGTGAGCGTGTCGGAGCCGAGCACCGGGTCGCGGTAGCGGAACTCGCTCGCGATCTCGACCTCGACCGGCAGACGCGTCCAGTGCTCGATCGCATACTTCGCCACGAGCCCGGAGTGGAACGCCGTCCCGCACGCGACTACGAACACCTTGTTCACTTCGCGCAGGACGTCGTCGGCGATCCGCAGCTCGTCCATCACCAACCGGCCGTTCACCACCCGCCCGACCAGCGTGTCGCGGATCGCACCGGGCTGTTCGTGGATCTCCTTGAGCATGAAGTCGTCGAACCCGCTCTTCTGCGCGCGAGCCACATCCCAGTCCACCGTGATGGGCTCGGGCTGCAACAGGTTCCCGTCGAAGTCGGTGAACGCCACGGCGTCGCGTCTCGCCTCGACTACCTGGCCCTCTTCGACGGGGATCACCGAGGTCGTTCGGGCGAGCACGGCCGGGATGTCGGAGGCGAGCAGCGTCTCGCCGTCACCTAACCCCACCACAAGAGGCGAAGAGACCTTCGCCCCCACGATCAGATCGGGTTCGTCCGCCGATAGGACAACCACGGCGTAGGCTCCCTGCAGCTCCCGCACCGTTGCGCGGACGGCATCGGCCAGACCCGAACCGTCGCGGACGTGCTCCTCGATCAAGTGGGCGATGCACTCCGTGTCGGTGTCCGATGCGAGCGCGTGTCCGTCCTTCTCAAGGCGTGCCCGGAGCGTCTGGAAGTTCTCGATGATGCCGTTGTGGATCACCGCGATGCGGCCGTGACAGTCCTGATGGGGATGGGCGTTACGGTCGGTGGGAGCGCCGTGGGTGGCCCAGCGGGTGTGGCCGATCGCTGCCCGCCCGGCGATGGGGTCGCTCGCGGCGAGCGCGGACTCGAGCTCCGCGAGCTTCCCGGCACGCTTGAGCACGCGGAGATCCTTCCCCACGACGGCGACGCCGGCCGAGTCGTATCCGCGATATTCCAAACGCCGGAGCCCTTCGATGACGATCGGAAGGGCCTCGTCAGACCCCACGTAGCCAACGATGCCGCACATGGACCCACCCTAGCAGCGCCCGTATCGACGGCCGCCGTGCGGACCAGGATGCCTGGAGCTCAGGAGCCTCCGAGACTGGACCGAACCACCCCGGCGACCGCATCGGCGTGTCGGGTCGCGTCATCGGCCGCTGCGGCCTCGACCATCACGCGAATGAGCGGCTCGGTCCCGGAGGCGCGAACGAGTACGCGACCAGCGTCTCCCAGCTCGGCCTCGGATCGACGCACGGCATCCCACACGGCCTCGGCGCGCCCCAGCCCGCCCGGATCGTGCACCCGCACGTTCAACAGAACCTGCGGGAACCGCCGCATGCACGACGCCAAGTCCTGCACGCTCGCTCGCCGCGAAGCGGCGAGCGAGAGGAAACGAACCGCGGTCAGCAGCCCATCACCGGTCGTCGCCTGTTCCCGGAAGATCAGATGCCCCGACTGCTCGCCGCCTAGCACGGCGCCGCCGCGGAGCATCTCCTCCAGGACGTAGCGGTCCCCGACCTGTGTCGCCACCACCTCGATCCCGGCATCGCGCATCGCGTGGTGGAACCCGAGATTCGCCATCACGGTCGTGACTACCAGGTCTCCCGCGAGCGTCGCACGCTCATGCATGGCGATCGCGCAGGCGGCCAAGACCTGGTCGCCATCGATCACGTTACCCCGCGCATCGGCGAACAACGTTCGGTCCGCATCGCCGTCGTGCGCCACCCCGACGTCGGCGCCCAATCGCACGACTTCTGCCGCCACGACATCCGGATGCAACGCGCCGCACCCGACATTGATGTTGTCGCCGTCGGGCCGATCGAAGATCGCATGCACCTCGGCGCCGAGGCGGCGCAAGACCAGCGGCGCGAACCCCGATGCCGCACCGTTCGCACAGTCGACGACGACGGACATCCCATCGAGCGGCGCGTCGGCAGAAGCGACGAGGTGCTCCAGGTAGCGCTCGCGTCCGGCGCCGTTCTCGCGGACGTGGCCGGGCTCTCCCCCCACGTCGGGCGGCTGGGCCAGCAAGGCCTCGATCTCGTCCTCCAGCTCGTCGGAGAGCTTCATGCCTTGCCGCGAGAAGAACTTGATGCCGTTGTCCTCGGGCGGATTGTGGGAGGCCGAGATCACCACGCCCGATGAGGCGCCAAGCTCCATCGTCAGGAACGCGATCGCCGGCGTCGGCTCGACGCCGGCGAGGATCACGTCGCCGCCGGCGGAGCGGATACCCTCGACGAGGGCCTCTTCGAGCCACTCCCCCGACCGACGCGTATCGCGTCCCACCAGGAACGTCGGCCGTCCCTCGCCGTGACGGCCGAGCACCACGACGGCCGCGCGACCCAATCCGAAAGCCAGGTCGCGCGTCAAGTCTGTGCCCGCGACGCCACGCACGCCGTCGGTGCCGAAGAGTCGCCCCACAGCCGCAAGGCTACCCGAGCCGACGCGGACGCCGCGTCCCGGCCCGGGCTGTGGGAGCATCGGCGCATGAACCACGGACCCGTGCGCGTGTACGCCACCGGCAACCCGTTCGATGGACAGTTGACGAAGGGCCATCTGGAGGCAGAGGGCATCGCGGTGATGATGAAGGGTGAGGCCGAGGGTCCCTACCGCACCGGTCCGGTCTACCTGTGGGTCGCTTCCGAGAACGAAGGTCGAGCCCGCGAGATCATCGAGGCGATCGAGTCCGGAGCGTACGCCACGTCGGACGCCGACGTGCTCGGTGAGGTCGACCCTCCGAACGAACAGCCGCAGCGCTGAGTGCCGACGAGCGGACTAGCGCTTGGAGTACTGGGGCGCCTTGCGCGCCTTCTTGAGTCCGTACTTGCGGCGCTCCTTCTCACGCGCGTCCCGCTGGAGATAGCCCTCCGCTTTGAGCTGCGCACGGAGCTCGGGGTCCAGATCGATCAACGAGCGGGCGATGCCGAGACGGATGGCACCGGCCTGACCGGCGACGCCACCGCCACGGATGGTGGCGATCACGTCGAAGTCCTTCTCGCGTCCGACCAGGCGGAGCGCCGAGACGGCGACCATGCGATGCACCCGCGTCGTGAAGTAGTCGTCGAGCGACCGGCCGTTGAT
>JAYUAK010000284.1:0-1579 GCA_043741335.1 Actinomycetota bacterium | reverse complement strand
TGCGGAGAACGCGAAGCGCACCGGCTGCTCCGCCGGCAGGGGCCACCGTGTCGCCGAGCGCCACCGGGCTCCCCGTGGTGCACCGGTGGTGAAGTACCGAATCGGCGCCTCGTTCATCACGCCGTTCTCGATCCCCTTCAGCCAGTGGTCGTACCAGCGCAGTCGCTCCGCGAACAGCTTCCACCCGCTGTCCTGCGTATGCGCCCACGGGCCGATCAGCAACCGTCGTGGGTTCGTCAGGTTGCGGTGCCACAGCAGCGCGTCGCGAGTCCAGATGTCGTTCCAGCCGGCGACGTGGAACACCGCCACCTTCGATCCGGAGATCGCCGTCGCGTGTCGCGACGGAGTCTGCTCGACGTACGGCTGGCTGGTCCCATCGCTGTCCGTACTGTCGCGAAACGGCAGGCTCGCGAAGAGATCTTGGATGTCGCGATTCGCCTGGTGCTCACCAAGTGCCTGGGTGCGCGCCGCGCCGTCGACATCACCATCCACTGTTGCGGCCCCCGTCGTCCGGTCGAGCTTATCGACGTTTGCGGCCCAGTGACGCGCATAGTCATGCCGGAACACTCCACCGGGCCAGGCGAAGGCGTACAGGTCGAAGAGGGTCTTGTCGGGAACGATCGTGACGAGATGCGGCGGCGTGGCGCTCGCGGCTAGGTGCTGTGTCACCCCCATTAACGACCGGCCGAACATGCCGACGCGTCCGTTCGACCACGACTGCCCGGCGAGCCATTCCGTGATATCCCAAGCGTCCCACCGGTCGTGCTCCGTAACGAGGCCGGGCCGGCTGCCGAATGACGCCCCGCTGCCGCGCGCGTCTGCGACGCACACGACGTATCCATGGCGGCAGAGTGGCTCGAGCCAGAGCTCGCGCTCGAGCCTGGTGCGCAGTTTCCCCCGCTCTACCCGCGCACGTTGATATCGCTCGAGCGTCCATACCACCGGGAGCGGACCGGCGAGTGGTGTTCCGCGTTTCGCGGGCCTGTAGAGGTCAACCGCGATCCGTGTCCCGTCGCGCATCGCCACGTATTGCGAGACCCGGAGACATCCGTCCGCGACCGGCGAGGGCAGCTGGTGCCGCAACCGGGCCCTGTCGATCACCGCTGTCGCGCGAAATGCCAGATCGTCGAGCCCGCGTCGCGCCAGACCGAGGAGCGCGGCGGCACCCGACTCAGCCACGCGTCTTCCTGAACACGACATACAGGGAGTGCCCGAAGATCATCAGCGGCGCACGGAAGGCGTCGACCAGCGAGAACCCGTGCGTCTGGAAGAATCGCACGAGGTGCGGCCGCGAGAGGAAGTTCACGTACCGAAGGGGCGACTTCAGCCAGGCGTCTACTTCGTCGTCGCTCATGCACTCCTCGGAAATCACGTCGAAGACGACGTGTCCCCCGGGAGCGGTGATGCGCGCGAATTCCTTGAAGTACGCGAAACAGGAGACGACCTTCACCGAGGCGAAGACGCCGTGCGCGTGCACGAGGTCCACGCTCGCGTCGGGCGTGCCCGACAGCCGCTCGCCGTCGGCGGGCCGCACTACGACGGGCCAGGTGCGCGCGAGCCAGCGCGCGCGGCGACGCTC
>JAYUAK010000283.1:0-1585 GCA_043741335.1 Actinomycetota bacterium | reverse complement strand
GCGTGGCCCCATCCCGAAGCGCAAGCCTTCATGCGCGACCACGAACACTGGGTTGTGGAGCGGGAGTCCTTGATCACCTACGCCGGCAGGCCGGCGGTACGCATCCCGGCGCGTGACAACGCCGGCACCGCGCGCCTCGTGTTCTTCGCCGACCCGAAGACGCTCGAGGTTCTCGGGACCGCAAGGAGCTAGGAATCCGGCGCAAGGCGTGCGCCGGTCAGGCCATCTATCAGATATGCGGCCTTCTCTTTGCACCGAATCTCGTCCTCCCTCGGGCTCACTGACGGTAACCAGACGCTGCTGATGCCTGATTCTGGGGCTCTGAATGGCACCGGGACGACCGAATGTCGCGGTGGCCGCTGGTTCGACGGGACCGGCTTCTCCCTGCGAACGATGTGGATCAGCGGTGACCGCTTTGTGGCCGCACCGCCGGGGCCGGTCGATCGCATCGTCGATCTGGATGACCGTTTCGTCGTCCCGCCATATGGCGAGGGGCACAACCACTGGCTCGAGCCAGCCCTCGCCGACGCGTACATCGAGGATCATCTGCGTGACGGCATCTTCTATGTAAAGGACCAAGGCAGCCCGCCCGCCGTTCAGGAGGCCCTGCGTCCATTGGTCAACACGCCTTCATCCATCGACTACACCGCGGCCCATCAAGGCTTCACCGGACCGGGCGGCCATCCAATGGAGATCGTCGACCAACTGGTAGGGCTCGGCATCCTCCCGACCAGCTGGATCGAGACGCATGGCGAGGGTGACGCCTTGTTCGCTGTCGCTTCGGAAGCCGATGTGGACCGGGCGTGGTCACGGCTCATGAAGAGCCGGCCCGACTTCATCAAGGTCTTCCTCGTGCACTCCGACCAGTACGTCGCCCGCCGTGACGATCCAGGACTGTCGCCGAAGGCGAGGGGGATGGATCCGGCCCTTGTATCGGGGATCGTGCGGCGGGCACACGCAGCCCACCTGCGCGTATCCGCGCACATCGAGAACGCTCACGACTTCCACGTTGCGGTGGCCGCTGGTGCAGATGAGATCGCGCACATGCCGTTCGTGGATGGTGCGGATCTCGCCGGTTATCGGCTTGCGAATGAGGACATCGGCGCCATGCGTACGATCATCGCCACGACGATGGACTGGGCCGCCGACGCCGACGCCGACGATCCGCGCGTTGCCGTTCAGCGCGACAACCTTGCTCGTTTGCGCGCCGCGGGATGGACGATCGTCATCGGGACCGATCAGTTTCGCAAGACCGCGCGGACCGAGGTCGAACTAATCGTTCGGCTGCGCCTCATGACGAATCTCGAGCTTCTTCATGCCTGGTCCATCGACACGCCACGCTCGATCTTTCCCGGGCGAATGATCGGCACCTTCGAGGACGGCGCCGAGGCGAGCTTCTTGGTTCTCTCAGGTGACCCGCTCGACGACTTCTCGCAGAGTCATGCGATCGTGCTGCGGGTCAAGATGGGCGGCCTCGTTGAGCCAGGCCCTGCGACGATGCCCTCGCTAGGGTAAGCGTGGCCGCCGCCGTCCCGACCGTCGCGTCGAGCCATTCCATCGCAATTTCGCTAGGCGCGTTTCTCGA
>JAYUAK010000282.1:0-4017 GCA_043741335.1 Actinomycetota bacterium | reverse complement strand
GTGGCGAGTTGCCTGCCTGGCCGGTGATCCGGCTCGCTCCGCGCTCGACCCGTTCGACGATCCCGTTCGTCGACCGGCGTCGTGAGATCGCGCTGCTGAACGATACGTTCGAACGTGTGCAGGAGCGCGGACGAGCGCACCTGGTCACGCTCCTGGGGGAGCCCGGGATCGGGAAGACGCGCGTGGTCGAGGAGTTTCTGGACGGTCTGGCCGACGACGTGACGGTGATGAGCGGACGGACCAGTCAGTTCGAGGAACAGGTCACCTTCTGGCCCCTGGCGCAGATGATCCTGCACGCGATCGACCAGGCCGGCGACGAGTTGGATGGTCATACCCTCGAGCGGCTCCGGCGAGCGGCGACCGCCTGGGTCGGTCCCGCCGACGCGGAGCGGGTTGCCCAACGCCTCAGCCTGGCGCTCGGTCTGGGCGAAGAGGCGAGCCACGAAAACCGCTACCACAGTGCGGACGTGCGTCGCGGCGTGCTTGCCATGATCGAGGGCCTGGCGTCGAGCGGTTCGGTCGTGCTCGTATTCGAAGACCTGCATGAGGCCGAGCCGCTCCTGCTCGACCTGATCGAGCATCTCCTTCGCGACGGCCGGCGGCTGCCTCTGCTCGTGGTGTGCGTCGCCCGGTGGGGGTTCCTGGACGAGCGACCGGGGTGGGCCGGCGGGCTCGCCGATGCGGTCACCCTCTGGGTCGAGCCGCTCTCCACCGAAGACGCGGTCCAGCTCGCCATAGAAGCGGGCGACCTTCGTCACGACGACGCCCTTCGGGTCGCCGAGCATGCCGGAGGCAACCCGTTGTTCATCGTGGAGATCACGGGCCTATTGCTGCGCGAGGAAGAGATGATGCCGCCGACCGGAGCCGCGCCTTCGGCGCGGTTCCTGCCACCCACCGTGCAGGCGGTGATCGCGTCGCGGATGGATTCGCTCTCGACGGCCGCACGCGACCTGCTCCGCAAGGCGTCGGTGTTCGCGCGCGGTGTCTTCGATGCGTCTGAGCTCTCGTTGTTGGTTGAACCCCGAAAGGGTGTGCTGTCCGAGCTCGATGACGCCGAGTTCTTGGTTCGCGAAGAGGACCGTGCGGACGCATGGCGCTTCCGCAGCGACGTGTTGCGAGACGTGGCGTACGAGAGCCTGGCCAAGCGAGAACGCCAACGCCTGCATCTTCGTCTGGCGAATCGTCTGTCCGAGCCCGGCACGGCCGAGCGCTATCCCCGGGCCATCGCCTACCACTTGGAGCAGGCGGCCATCGCCTCGCTCGCTCTGAACCCGCGCGATCGCACGCTCGCCGATCGCGCGGTCGAGGCTCTCGCCAACGCGGGCGACCAGGCGCGCCGACGGACCGAGTCACGGTCGGCGGCCGATCAGTACGGGCACGCGCTGTCGCTCGCAGGCCCGGATGAGGAATGGGGTTCCCGCGAGGCGTCGATCCTTTCGCGATTGGGGGAGGCGCTCTATTGGCTCGGCGAGTTCGACCAGGCTCAGCGCACGTTGGAACGCGCGCTGGACGTGGGCGACGATCAGAGCGACACCGTGGTGGCGCACGCTTCTCGGTTCCTCGCCGATCTCGTCACGCGCGACGAACGCGAACGGGCGGTAACGCTGTTCGAACAAGCCTTGGCCGCCTCCCGCCGATTGAAGAATCCGTCGGTGCTCGCCCGAACGCTGCTGATGGCCGGTTGGGTGCCGTTCCATGCGGACGATCTGCGCGGCGCGGAGGGGATGTTCCGCGAAGCGTTGGAGGCGGCACGCTCCGATCCAGAGCGTCCCGACCGATGGGCCGAGGTACGGGGGTTGGTGAGTCTCGCCTCGGTGACCTCGGAGGACGGCGACGAGGTCGATGCGCTGGCTCTCGCCGAAGAAGGGCTGACGCTCGGTCGGGACTCGGGGCAGGAGTTCACGACGGCCACCGCCGAGGAGAAGGTTTCGTTGTCGCTACGACACATGCTCCAGTTGGACGAGGCGTTGGACCACGCCGACCGAGCGATCGCGATCTACCGGGATCTGGGTGCACGATGGGAGCTCGCCGGCACGATCGGGGATCGCGCCGTGATCCACCGGCTCGCCGGGCGTTTGGAAGAAGCGGAGTCTGAGCTGCGGGAGGCGTTCGCGCTCGGTCGGGATCTCAACGAACGCGGTGTGGTGACGTGGACGGCCGCGGAGCTGATGAAGGTGCAAGTTCTGCGCGGAGACGTCGCGAGCGCGCGTCAAACCGCGGAGGATCCGGCATCCCGGTTAGGTGAGCTCGAGCCCGAATCCTCCACGCCGCTGCTTGTCGCCGAGGCCGTGCTTGCGCTCATGACGGGGGATCGTGACACGGCCCGCGAACGCGCGTTGACGGCGATCGCCGGAGAGGTGCGCACCCGGAAAGGCTGGAACCCGCACCTCGCGCAGGTGTGGTGGACCGCTCGCATCTTCGGAGCCGAAGCCGTCGGCGGCGAGACCGTGGCCGAGGACGCCCGTGCCCGACTCGAGGCGCATCACTGGCGGCAAGCGCTGGTCGAGCCCGATCTCCTCATCGAGGCCGTAGCTGCCTCCCAGGTCTGACATGGTTGCATCTGAGCCATCTGCAGGTCAGGCTCTTTAGACCCCCGCCGGTTGTCGCTTCCTTCGGACTCCGGTAGGGATAAAGGACCTGATGACCAATCGGCTGAAGCGCTTCCCCGCGTCGTTCCGCTTCGTGGCCGTCACTCTCGCGCTAGTCGCGACGGCGAGCCTCGCGTCGAACGCTGTCGCAGCTCCTCCTACCCCGCAACAGATCCAGGCCGCCAAGGACCGCGTTGTGCAGCTTGCTCGAGACGCCCACGTTGCCCAGCGACAGCTCGATCAGATCATGGTCCGCGCGAACGAGGTCGCGGCGGAGTTCGACCTGGAGACGGGCAAGCTCGAGAAGCTGACCGCGGAGCTTCTCATCACCCAAACGACGCTTGCGAAGGCGCGTTCGGAGTACGAATCCGTCGTCACGCAGCTGAACGACCGCGCACGGACCGTGTTCATGCAGGGGCCCGCGTCCGATCTGGAGTTCTTGCTGGGCGCGTCTTCGTTGACCGATCTGACGGACCGGTTGGAATTCGTGAACGTCGTGGCGACGAATGACGCCGACCTTGCGAGCCAGGTCCAGAACACGAAGAACGTGTTGTCGACCAAGCAGCGAAACCTCCAGACGCTGCAGGACGCTCAGCAGATCGTGGTCGCGAAGGTCGAGGCAAAGAAGCAGGAAGCGGCGGATCTCTTGCATCAGGCGCAGGTCAAGGTCGACGAGATCCAGTCGAAGAAAGCCGAGGCCCAAAAGCTGGCGAAGAAGCTCTCCAAAGAGCGACAGGCATGGGTGAACTCACACTTCTCCTTCGGAGGCAGCACGCACGCCTCGGTCGCGATGCCCCCGGGTTGGGCCGGCACGTTCCAGTACTGCCCCGTGGATCAGCCGAGAGCCTATGGAAACGGGTTCGGCGCGCCGCGCTATGCGGGCGGCTTTCACTACCACGCGGGCGTGGACATCTTGGCGCCCATGGGCACGCCGATCGTCGCGACGTTCGACGGCTACACCACGGAGGACCCGAACGGACTGGGCGGACTCGCGGTCGAGGTTCACGGCGCGATCGGCTACACGTACAACGCGCACCTGTCGGCGTATTCGGACCACTCTACCGGGACGGTGCACGCCGGCGATGTCATCGGGTACGTGGGTGATTCGGGTGACGCGGCCGGCGGCCCGCCGCACGACCACTTCGAGTTCCACCCGAACTCGTTCCCCGCGAGTTGGCCGGAGAGCTACTACGGTTTCGTGACCATCGACAGCGCGCTCAACCCATACCCATTGCTCGTGGACGCCTGCGGCTAGACATCCCACGACTCGGTCTCGTCAAGCAGCAGTCTGGAGTTGCCCTTTCCAGCCGACGTCTTCGCGGTAGGTCTCGCGATGCAGGAGACAGCCGTGCAGGATCCCGACCCACCGGTTGCCGAGAGCCCTGAGAGCCTGATGGTGCGTCTTACCTGAGGCGCGCTGGCGGTCATA
>JAYUAK010000281.1:0-9298 GCA_043741335.1 Actinomycetota bacterium | reverse complement strand
TGCCAGCCGTACTTCGGGACGATCGGCACGCCCCAGGCGCGCTCGAACTTCTCGCGCGCGGCCGCGTCCGTCTCGACGTCTTGGAATCCGGGCAGCTTGTTCGGGATGGCGCCCATGTCGCCGCCGCCCTGGACGTTGTTCTGGCCCCGAAGCGGATTCATCCCGCTCCCATAGGTGCCGACCTTGCCGGTCAACAAGCCCAGGTTGATGAGCGAGAGCACGTTGTCCACGCCGTTGTGATGCTCGGTGATGCCGAGGGTCCAGCAGATCATGCCGCGGTCGGCCTTCGCGTAGGCGTGCGCGACCTCCTGGATGATCTCGGCCGGCACGCCCGTCACCGCTTCTCCGCGCTCGAGCGTCCACTCCATCACGGAGGTCTTGTACTCCTCGAACCCGGTCGTCGCGCGCTCGACGAACGTGTCGTGCTGCAGGTCGCTGACGATGATCTCGCGGGCGATCGTGTTCGAGAGCGCGACATCGGTACCGACGTCGATTCCCAGCCACAGATCCGCCCATTCGCCCGACTCGGTTCGTCGGGGGTCGACGACGATCAGACGCGCGCCGTTGTGGATCCCCTTCAAGACGTGGTGGAAGAAGATCGGATGCGCCGCTCGCGCGTTCGATCCCCACAAGATGATGAGATCGGTGTGCTCGATCTCTTCGTATGAGCTTGTCCCGCCACCTGCTCCGAACACTGTCGCCAGACCGACGACGGAAGGAGCGTGTCAGGTGCGGTTACAGCTATCGATATTGTTGCTGTGCAGGACCTGACGGATGAACTTCTGAGCGACGAAGTTCATCTCGTTCGTGGCCTTCGAGCAACTGAACAGGCCGACACCGTTGCCGCCGTTCCGCTCCGTGGCGGCGCGCAACCCGTCCGCGGCCCTGTCGAGGGCCTCATCCCAGGTGGCGACGCGCAGCGCGCCATCGTCGCGGACCATCGGCTCGGTGAGTCGCGTGAGCCCGTCCTTCATCGGCTCTCCTTTCCACCGAACATCGGTGCGTCGAACGGATTCTACGCCGGAGGGCCGGGGGGCCCTAGCTGCGGACGCGTTCCGGGTGGGTGTAGATGTTGCAGCGGCCGTCGCGGACGAACCCGACGATCGTCATCCCGAACCGCTCACCTGCCTCGACGGCGAGCGAGGAAGGCGCGCTCACCGCGCTCACGATCGGGATCCCCGCAACGGCGGCCTTCTGCACGATCTCGAACGACGCGCGCCCGCTGACCTGCAGGATGTGGCCGGAAAGCGGCACGTGACCGGCGAGCAGCTGCTCCCCGATCACCTTGTCGACCGCGTTGTGACGTCCGACGTCCTCACGGAGCGTGATCAGCTCGCCGTCGGCCGAGAACAACCCCGCGGCGTGGAGCCCTCCAGTTCGGTCGAAGACCGTCTGCCCCGAGCGGAGCTTCTCGGGAAGCGTCAGGAGCAGTTCGGCGGAGACCTCTGGGCCTGGGTCAACCGGCGAACACCGAACCTCCACGTCCTCGAGCGCGGCCTTGCCGCAGATCCCACACGACGACGTGGCGTAGAAGTTCCTGCGCAGCACCTCGTGGTCGAACGTCCGCTCGAGCGTGACGGTCACGACGTTGTAGCGCTGATCCGTGCCGGGCAGGTCGTCGCAGTACGCAACCCGGCGAACGTCCCCGGGCGCGATCAACCCCTCCGTGAACAGGAATCCAACGGCCAGCTCGAAGTCGCCCCCGGGCGTTCGCATGGTCACGGCGACCGCTCGCGCCTCCTGGTCCGGACCTCCGGCCCGGATCTCCATCGGCTCCTCGGTCGCGAGCGAATCGGCACGGTCGGATCGAACGCCGTCGTGCACGGTGACGACCTTCGTCGGAGTGAGGTTCCGGCGGAGCGGTTCGGAGGAAGCCACCTGACCAGCGTACGGCCAGGTGGTGCTCAGTGCGAGACCGCGGCCGCGGCGATCTCTGAGACGAGCTTGCGATCCCAGAACCGGGAGACCGCGAACGGTTTGATCAGATCGGGAACACGCCCCGTGTCGACCAGCTCGGCCATGGTCACGCCGCAGATCGGCGTCGCCTTGAACCCGTACGTCCCCCAACCGCCGTCGATCAGAAAGCCTTCGACCTCGGTTTCGCCCATGATCGGGCTGTAGTCGGGTGTCACGTCGCAGAGCCCGCCCCACGCCCGCATCAGTCGCACGCGCCCGAGGATCGGCAAGAGCTCGAGCGTGTGCTTCGCGGTGACCTCCAAGAAGTCGAGCGTCGAGCCTTGGTTGTACGAGGAGTACGGCTCGATCTCCGAACCGACCAACACCTCACCGCGGTCGGTCTGCGAGACGTAGACGTGCAGGGTCGCCGAAACCAAGATCACGTGCAGGAACGGCTTCAACGGCTCCGTGACGAACGCCTGGAGCGGGTACGTCACGATCGGCACCTGCACGCCCGCCATCTGCGTGATCTCCGACGTCCACCCGGCCGTCGCCGAGATGACGACCCGTGTCGAGATGTCGCCCTTCGTCGTTCGCACGCCGGTGACACGACCGTCCTCGACGTCGATGCCGGCGACCTCCGTGTCCTGATGGATGTGCACGCCCATGCGATCCGCCTGGCGCGCGTAGGCCCACACGACCGCGTCGTGGCGGATGACGCCGCCGGGCGGGTGATAGAGCGCGGCCATGATCGGGAAATCGGGATGATCCGACAGATCGAGCTCGGGACAGAGCTTGGCGATCTCGTCCGGGTAGATCACCCTGCTGTCCACGCCGAGCAATCGGTTCACCTCGGCGCGCTCGTGTGCCACGTTCACCGCACGCTCGGCGTGGGCGAGCGTCAGGTGTCCCTGCTGGGAGAAGAGCAGGTTGTAGTCGAGCTCCTGCGAGAGCTGCTCGTAGAGGCGGAGCGCTTCTTTGTAGAAGGCCACGCCTTCGGGCGTGCGGTAGTTCGCGCGGATGATGGTGGTATTGCGACCGCTGCCGCCGGCGCCGATGTAGCCCTTCTCCAGGACGGCCACGTTCGTGACGCCGCGCTTCGCGAGCTCGTACGCGATCGCCAGGCCGTGCGCGCCGCCGCCGACGATCACGGCGTCGTAGGTCGGCTTCAGCTCGTGGCGGCGCCACATCTTCCAGGGCTGGAAATAGCGGATCGGATGCACTTATCGCCACCCCTGTTCCCGAAGCGCGTCCCAACCGACCGGGCCGCCGCCCAGACGTTCGACGACGTCGGAGATGGATCGCCAGACGTACCGCGCGAACTCCATGGCCACGGAGATCTCGAGGAATGGCAGGGACATCTGGCGGTGCACGATGATCGCCCGGACATCGGCGATCGGCGCGCCCGTCGCGTCCCCCGATTGAAGGGCTGCCGGATCCCAGCTCGTCAGCCGGGCGATGACGTCCGGGAGCGCCGGACCCACGAGGGCAAACCCGGCGTAGAGGTGTGTCACATCGGTCACCATTGCGTCGTCGCCCGCTTGCGCGGTCATCGAGGCCACCCGGGCGGTCACCGGTCCGGGTGGCGCGAACACGAGCGTCCAGTCCGGCGCGATCCGAGCGACGACATCTTCGGCTCGCGGCTCCACCACGCCGTCGATCCGACCTCGGAGGTCGATCTTTCCCCGAACGGTGATGTCGGCAACACCAACGGCGCGTGTGAGGATCCCGCGCTCCGCCTCGGTGTCGCCGTAGGACCGGACCACCTCTGCCCCGTCCACGATCTGGGTCATCGCGCCGTTCGCCTGATGGATCGACATCAATGGCGAACCGAGGATGGGGGCCGACGGACCCTCCGGGGTCGAAGCGTCGGTCGTCATGGGGTCATTCACGATCGAAGCCTCGTTCCTTCGGGGTCGTAGAACGGCTTGGTCGCCACGTGGGCCGTCGCATGACTCGCTCCGAACTGGATCTCGAAAACCGTTCCGTCCTTGGCCCAGCCAGCCGGGACCCAGGCGAGTCCGACCGTTGCTCCGGCCGCAGCACTCCGCCGAGCGGAGGTCACGCGGCCGACCCAGACGCCCTCGTGAACGATCGACGCGCCCTCGGGCGGGACCCAGGCCGGGTCGGTGGTGAAACCGACGAGCCGTTCCCCCGGCCCCTCTGACGCGAGGTCTTGCAACGCACGCTTGCCCAGGAAGTCCGGCTTCCCGTCTTTCACCATCCAGCCGAGGCCGGCCTCGTACGGGTCCGACTCCGCGTCGGTGTCCTGCCCCACGAGGATGTGCTGCTTCTCCAGGCGGAGGATGCGCTGCGCCTCCAACCCGAAGGGCTCGATCCCCCGGCCGGCGCCCACCTGCATCACCCGGCGCCAAACGTGTGGACCGTGCAGGCTGGGCACGTGGATCTCGTACCCCATCTCACCGACGAACCCGATCCGCAGCACGATCGAAGGAACGTCGGCGACATCGATCCGGCGACAGGACATGTACGGGAAGCCCTCGGCGGAAACGTCCGCCAGCGTCAACTGCTCCATGATGCCGCGAGCGTTCGGGCCGGCGAGGTTCAAGGAAGCGAACGCCCCGGTGACGTTCAACACCTGGACGTCCAGGCGCCAATCGGCGAGCCACCACGTGATCCAACGCTCGAGGGCGGCCGTGTTGCCGGTCGTCACCGTCACGAAGAATTCTTGGTCGTCGACGCGGCACACGGCACCATCGTCCAAGATCACCCCTTCGTCGTTCAGCATGACGCCGTACCGGATCCGACCCACCGCCAGGTCCGCGAACCGATTGGGGTACAGGCGCTCCAAGAGGTCCACCGCTTGCGGTCCCCGCACGCGAAACTTCCCGAGCGTGCTGACGTCGATCACTCCCGCGCGTTGACGAACCGCGTCGACCTCCTGCTCGGGCGTCGTGTAGTGATGTGGGCGGCGCCAATCCCCCGCCCACATGAATGTCGCGCCCGCATCGTCGTGCAGGTCGTGGATCGTCGTCTCCTTCCGAGGGGTACGGCGGGCGCCGGCGAGCGTGGCCATGTCCACGGGGGTCCACGGCGGCCGGGCGGTCGTCGGCCGTGTCTCGGCGAACGACGAGCCCGTAGCGCGCGAGCACAAACGCTGCGACGAGAGCATGCAGGCCTTGCCCTGACAAGGCCCCATCGTGACGGTGGTGTACCGCTTGAGGAGCTCCATGGAGTCGAACCCCTCGGCGACCGCCGTCTTGAGCTCCTTGTTCGTCACGTCCATGCACAGACACGCGAACTGCTTGCCGTCGATCCCCGACACCTCCGGCGGCAGGAGGACCGGATCGCCACCGGCTGCCTCGACATCGCGGAGCAACGAGCCGATCAGCGCCACGTCGACGTTGCGTCCCACCGAGACGGCCGCCTCGAGTCCGGCCAATCTCCCCTGCGTCACCGCTGCATCGGCGGAACGGGCCCCCGCGACCGCACCGGCTGCGTGCACGTTCTGTGGGAGCTCAAGGGGTAGGTGTGCCTGTGCGCTCTCGTCGAACCCGAGGATCGCCCCGGTCATGGCGAGCAGGTTCGTCGACGGCATCATGAAGCCGGCCGTCACCACCAGATCGCACGCGATCTTGCGACCGCTCATCGCGCCCGGCGCCCCCACCGTGACGGCCTTGACGTGGCGCCGGCCGTGAGCGACGAGGACCGTCTGCCCGGTGATCCGCTCCAGTCCGTCGACCGCGGGCACGGTATCGGCGGGCCGAAGATCCACGACCGTCACGACGACCCCGGCATCCTTCAGCACGCGAGCCGCCCGGTATCCCTCGGCCCCCGCCGTGAGCACCACCGCGCGGCGACCCGGAAGAACGCCGAACCGACCGATCAGCAGCTCAACCGCCGAGGAGAGCATCACACCGGGCAGGTCGTTGTTCGGAAAGACCGCCGATTGCTCGACCGCACCGGTCGCGAAGACCAGGTGTCGTGCCCGGATCCGGTAGAGCGCGCGGGCATCGGCGGCGGCGACGAGTGGTCCGTCGAACACACCGAACGCCGCCGTCCCGGTCAGGATCCGCGCTCCAGCATCGGAGGCCGCGGCCAGCGCCCCGGCGTCGCCGCCGGTCTCACCTCGCTGTTCCAGCAACACGGTCGACGCTCCAGCCGAGGCCGCCTCGGTCGCAGCCGCGAGCCCGGCCGATCCGCCGCCGATCACCAAGACGTCGACGTGCATGTTCACGACTTCGCGCGGAGCATGGTCTTCGACGCGCGGAACCTTTCCGAGTCCCGCCTTCGAGCGGATGAACGGTTCGACCGTCTGCCACGCCCAGCGCGGACGCTGGAAGATCTTGTAGTAGAAGCCCGGCGGCATCATGAACGAGAGTGTGTTCAGCCAGCCGTGGATGTCGCGGCCGGCCGACGGCCACGCGTTCTGCCGATGAACGACCATGCCCTCGCGTATGGGCTCGGTGCACGATCGGACGTTGGGGATGTCGTCGATCTGCATCAGGCAGTTCGCGCAGGACCCGGTCATGCAGAAGAGACCTCGCGGTCGGTGGTACTTGAAGGACCGGCCGGTGATCGACACGCCCCCGGCCGCGAGGGCGGAGCCCACGGTATCTCCCTCGAACGCGCCGATCTTGCGTCCCTCGAACAGGATGGTCATTGGGCGATCGCGCCGGATGTGCTCGCCCGGCGTTTCCGGCAACCGCAAGCTCACGCTGGCGCCTCCTCGCGTTCCGACGGCCAGAGGGTGCGCCGGATCTCATTCGTCGACGTGTGCCGTTCAGCAAGGAACCACTTCTGGCATCCGTCGCGGTGCAGCCACCACTCCGTTTGCCAACCGTTCACGTTGCGCCGGAAGAAGAGATAGCCGGTCAGCTCGCGCTCGTCGGCGTCGGGACCGGCGCGTCGCGTCGTCTCGCCTCCGTAGGTGAACTCGAGCGCTTCGCGCGGACCGCAGTTCGGACAGGTGATGAGGAACGTCATGTCAGCGACCCGGGTCCGCCCCGGACAGGCGCGCTGCCACTCGGTCTGCGATGGCGTCGGGGGTCAAGACGAAGTCGGTTCCCGCGAGCGGGATCCTGGTGATCATGGAGGACTCGAGCGTCAGCGCCCGCATATCTTCGGCCTCCAAGTCGTGGACGTCGTTCTTGCCGCAGGCGCGAGCCAGCATCTGCAGCTCCATGGTCATGGACTGTAGGAAGTTGAACACGCGGTCGGCCGCTTCGTCGATCTCAAGGCGCTTCATGAGCTCGGGGTCCTGGGTCGTGATCCCGACGGGGCAGCGACCGGTGTGACAGTGGTGGCAGAAACCGGGCTCCACGCCGAGCGCCGCGTAGTCCTCGACGTACAGCGGCGCATTGCAGTTGAGCGCGATGAGGGCGGCGGTACCGATCGACACGGCATCCGCCCCGAGCGCGAGGGCCTTCGCCGCGTCGACACCGTTCTTGATCCCTCCGGAGATGATGATCTGCACCTCTCCAAGCGCCTTCATGTCCTCGAGGGCGCGCACCGCGTCGCAGAGGGCGGACATCGTGGGCACGCCCGTGTGATCGAGCAGCGCATCCGGGGACGCGCCCGTCGCACCCTCCATGCCGTCGATCACCAACACGTCGGCGCCCGCCTTCACCGCGAGCTTCACGTCGTCGGTGACCCGGGACGCGCCCATCTTCACGTAGACGGGAACCTGCCAGTCGGTGGCTTCACGGATCTCTTCGATCTTGAGCTGGAGGTCGTCGGGGCCGATGAAGTCGGGGTGGCGCACCGGCGAGCGTTGGTCGACCCCGACCGGTAGCGTGCGCTGCTCGGCGATCTCCGCCGAGACCTTCGATCCCAAAAGGACCCCTCCGGTACCAGGTTTTGCGCCCTGCCCGACGACGATCTCGACCGCTTGCGCCATCTTCATGTGGTCGGGATTGAAGCCGTACCGCGACGGCAGCACCTGATAGATCATGGTGTCGACCGCCTCACGTTCCTCGCGACACATCCCTCCGTCACCGGTCGTCGTGGAGATACCCGCCCGCTTCGCCGCGGTGCCGAGCGCGGTCTTCGCCCTGCCAGAGAGCGCGCCGTAGGACATCCCCGCGATCGTGATCGGCCGATCGAGCACCACGGGATTCGCCGCGAAGCGGGTCCCCAGGACCGTCTTCGTCTCGCATTTCTCCCGGTAGCCCTCGAGCGGTACTCGGGAGAGCGTGCACGGCACGAACGTCAGATCGTCGAATCCCGGAACGCTTCGATGCATCGAGAACCCCTGCATCCGGTACCGGCCCAGCTGCGCTTTCGTCTGGATGTCCTCGATCACGACGCGAGGCCAGAGCGGAGATTCGCGCAGTACCGGTGCGCCGATCCCCTGACCGATCCCCCGGCCGTTGCCCTCGGTCATGCGATCCCCCTCACAACGCGGACGTCCACAGCTCGGGCTCCTTCGTCGAGAAGTTCCACAGCTTCCGCCCGGACCGGATCTTCGTGAAGTCGAACCCGCCGGCGTCGATGCCGAACGGGTCGAGCGTCTGGGCAAGCAGCTTCACGTCGTCGTCGGTCATGTCCTCGACCTCGGCGTCGGCGCCGCGCGAGGCCACCGACCCGCCCACGTAGATCGTGCCCTCGTACATCGAGTCGCCGATGCCGTCGGCCGCGTCGCCGCACACGACGATCGTTCCCTCCTGCATCATGAAGCCGGACATGTAGCCGGCGTCGCCGCCGACCACGAGCGTTCCGCCCTTCATCGCGATCCCCGACCGGGCGCCCGAGTCACCTTGGACGTAGACGGAGCCGCCACGGATCGACGCGGCCGTTCCGGAGCCGGCGTGACCGAGGACGTCGATCCGGCCGCCCATCATGCACTCGCCGATCCCCCAGCCGCAGTTGCCCTGAACGACGACGTGCGGACCGAAGTTCATCCCGGCGGCGTACCACCCCACCGGTCCTTCGAACACGATCTTCAGGTCTTCGGCCTTCAACGCGACCGCGAACGAATGCCGGCCGGCCGGATGGAGCACATGGATCTCGTGAGCACCTTCGGCGACGGCCTGCCTGATCGCTCGGTTGACCTCACGCGTCGCCAAACCGTCCGCGTCAACGGTGGCGCTCGACGTCGTCACTTCAGCCACCAGCGGACCTCCTTGGCCTGCAGCTCACGCGGGACGAAGGTGGGATCCGGGAACAGCGCGCGGATCGAGATCTCCTCGGACGCGAGCACGACCATCTCGTCGTTCTCCGCGTAGAGGAGAGGCTTCGTGGCGAATTGATCGCGCGCCAGACCGATCCCGTTCACCGTCGAGATCAGATACGCGAACGTGCCGTCCAGGTCGTCGATCGAGGCTCGAAGGGCAGTGTCGAGCGTCTCGCCCGCCTCCAGCTTGTCGGCGATGTAGACCGCGATGACCTCGGAGTCGTTCTCCGTGGCGAACCGCTGACCCTTCTGCTCCAAGCTTCTGCG